>JBOGVL010000084.1:0-9476 GCA_050692535.1 Actinomycetota bacterium
ACCCCGCACGACGCCGACCTCTCCGAGATCCGCGGCCAGGCGCAGGCACGCCGGGCGCTCGAGGTCGCGGCGGCCGGGGGGCACAACCTGTTGCTGATCGGGTCCCCGGGGGCCGGCAAGACGATGCTCGCGCGACGGCTGCCGACGATCCTGCCGGCGATGTCCCGGGCCGAGGCCCTCGAGGTGACCCAGCTCCATTCCGTGGCCGGCCTCCTCGAGGTCGGCGGGCTCGTGCGCGAGCGGCCGTTCCGCTCACCGCACCACACCGTCTCGATCTCCGCGCTCCTCGGCGGCGGGACCTCGTACCTCCGCCCGGGGGAGGTCTCCCTCGCGCACCACAGAGTGTTACTATCTCCCTGGAGCACGGGAGGTAGTTCCCATGGCAACAGCGCAGGTGGAGGGCGGTCGGCGGGCGGCGATCTACGCCCGCATCAGCGAGGACCGGAACGGCGACGAGCTCGGCGTCCGGCGCCAGCTCCAGGACTGCCGGGAGCTCTGCAGCGATCGCGGCTTCGCCGTCGCCCGCGAGTACGTCGACAACGACATCTCGGCGTCCAACGGCCGGAAGCGGCCCGAGTACGAGCGGCTGCTCGAGGACCTTCGGACCGGCCGGGTCGACGTGGTCGTCGCCTGGCACGCTGACCGGCTCCACCGGCGCCCCGACGAGCTGGAGGAGTTCATACGGGTGATCGAGGGTGCGGGCGCGTCGGTCGCGACGGTGCGAGCGGGTGAGCTGGACCTCGCGACGGCGACCGGACGGCTGGTCGCCCGGCTCCTCGGTGCGACTGCTCGGCACGAGGTGGAGCTGAAGTCTGAGCGCCAGCGTAGGAAGCACCGAGAGCTCGCTGAGGCGGGGCGGCCGACCGGCGGCGGCGATCGACCCTTCGGCTTCGAGCTCGACCGGATCACGGTCCGTGCGTCCGAGGCCCGCGAGATCAAGGACGCAGCTCGGCGCATCCTCGCCGGCGGGTCGCTTCGGTCGGTCGTCGCCGACTGGAACACCCGCGACGTGAAGTCCCCGCGGGGAGGACCATGGCCGATGTCGAGCGCCCGCCGGATGCTGATGTCGGGTCGGATCGCAGGGCTCCGGGAGCACCGCGGCGCGATCGTCGCGAAGGCGACGTGGCCGTCGATCGTCACCGAACGGGACCACCAGCGGCTCGTCGCGATCCTGGGGGACCCGCGACGTCGGACGGCGGCGAGCAACGCGAGGAGCTACCTCCTGACCGGGGGGCTGGCGAGGTGCGGGCGCTGCGGAGCCGCGATGGTTGCCCGGCCGAGCGAGCGGAAGCAGCGGCGGTACGCCTGCACGAAGGAGTCCGGCGGCTGCAACCGGATGTTCCACGTGGCGGAGACGCTGGAGTCGTTCGTCCGGGACGCCTTGATCGCGGCTCTCGACGGGCCCGGCCTGGAGCTCGTTCGCCGAGCGCAGGCGTCGACGGTGGCCGACGACGATCAGGCGATCTCGGACGAGCTGGCGGGGATCCACGCCAGGATCGACGAGCTGGCGTCGGCCTACGCCGAGGGGAGCGTGCCGCTCCAGGCGTTCCAGTCGGCGACTCGGGACCTCGAGGCCCGACGCGACCAGCTCCGCGCTCAGCTCGCCAAGGGCACGCCTGCGCGCCTCGTGGGGGAGCTGCCCTCGGGGGCGGAGGCCCTGGAGAGCTGGTGGGACAGGGCTGATCTGGTCAGCCGGCGCGAGCTCGTCGGCGCGGTGATCGAGCGAGTCGTGGTCGGCCCGGCGATCGTCGGTCGCAACACCTTCGACCCCTCACGGGTCGACCTGGTCTGGCGGGCGTAGGGCCCTCATCCGGCAACACTTGTCACGGAGCGAAAAGGGGTTCTGACCAGGGCGTTTCCGGCTCCCCTGTGACATGGCCCCCAACCTTGACGCATGGCAAGGAGGCGGCGACCGGAGTCCCCGGCACTCGCGTACCTGGCAGGAATCGGCGGCCCCACGGTCGAGCGTCTAGCCGAGCTCGCCGACGTGTCATCCGCCCAGGTTTCGCGGTCGCTCTCGGGTCTGAGGCCCCTGAACGCGGGCGTGCTCGCGGTCATCCGAACGCTGTGCGGCTCGGCCGCTGCCGAGGAGGTGGCCGCGCTCGCGGAGGGCGCCCGCCACGAGTTCGTCGACCAGGTCAAGGCGAAGACC
Source organism: Actinomycetota bacterium (assembly GCA_050692535.1). Classification (GTDB taxonomy): domain Bacteria; phylum Actinomycetota; class UBA4738; order UBA4738; family HRBIN12; genus CALGFI01. The sequence goes on from JBOGVL010000084.1 coordinate 2,153, forward strand.
TCCACGGGGGAGGGGCCGTGGCCGTCGTAGAGGCCGATCAGCTTGCCGAGGCCGCACGGGAGCTCGCCCGCCGAACGAGGCTCGCACAAGGTCTCCCGGAGAAGGTCGCCGACGTCACGGTGCTCGCTCGCGTGGCGAGGCTCCTCGAGCGGGATCGGGAGCGACGCGGATGAACCTCGACCACGCCATCCAGCCCTCGCTCCTCGACCCCATCGAGGACGACGAGTGGGCCGCCCGAGCGACGGCGATGATCGAGCACCTCGCCGGCACCGGCGTCGAGTTCACCGCGGAGACGGTCCGCCGGCGTGTGGGCGATCCGCCGCGTGGGCGAGAGAACCTCATGGGGGCGTGCTTCCGAGCGGCGTCTCGCCGGCGCCTCATCGAGACCGCGGGACTCAGCCGCTCGCGTCGGATCACGCGCCGAGGCGGCCTGGTCCTCGCCTGGCGGGGTCGGCGTGCCGGCTAGGGGGGCCGTTCTGCCGGGACCCTCACCCCACCCCCGCGCCGAAACGGGCTCAAGGGCCACCAGGGCGGCTCGTCTACCGGCCGAAACGCTGATCGGGCTCCCCCAGCTCCTGAAACCGGGAGAGCCTGACCTGCCGATCTCCGATGCTCGCGGAGACGGACGTGGCGGACCCTAGCGGCGAGCACCGACAGCTCTCGCCCGTGCGCGCCTGGCAGGTCGCGCTGCGCGACTCCGGCCTCCCCGACACGCGGCGGCTGGTCGCGCTCGTGCTGTCCACGTGGATGAGCCCGGACGGCGACAGCTGCTTCCCCAGCTTGCCCGCGATCGCGAAGGGCACCGGCCTGGGCCTCGCGACCGTGAAGCGGGCTCTCGCGGACCTCGAAGATGCCGGGTGGATCCACCGCGAGCGGGGGGGTGGGCGCGGCCACTCGAATCGCTACACCGCGCGGAAACCGGCTCACCCTGAGCCCCTTTCGGCGGGGGAAACCGGCTCAGCCGTGCACCCCTTCGCAGGAGAAACCGGCTCACCGGATCGCCTAAACCGGCTCACTGAGTCGCGGAAACCGGCTCACCGTGAGCCCCGAAGTTTCCAGGAAGTCTCCAAGGAAGGGTCGGCGGCGAGCGAGCCGGAGGACTCGCCGCCGCCCTGGGTCGTCGCCGGCGTTCCGTGGGAGGAGTGGGCGAGAGACGCCAACGAGGCCCAGTCGGCGGGGCAGCCATGACCGCTCCCGCTGCACTCGTTACGCGCCCGCTCCCTCGGGACTTGCCGCGGGTCGGTACGAAGTCACCCTCGACCAATGAAATCGAGGCGACCACCGGAGCTGATCGAGGGCTTCAGCCGATCGCTCTGGGTCAGCCTCGCGGTCAAGTCGATCCGCTTCGGGTGGCCGGCCGGCTTCGCGAAGGCGATGGACGTCCTCCGGTTCCCCGACCGCATGCGACGGGACCTGATCCTCGCGGGGACTTTCGAGGACCTGTGGCCGTCGAGGGACCAGCTGCCCGCGATCCTGGACCGGCTCGACGCGGGGGACCTGGACGAGCTGATGGCCCTCGACACGCACCACGGGCGACGCCAGCTCTCGATGCTCTACGCGGAGCTCGCTCCCGGCGTCGAGCGGGACCTCTGGAAGATCCCCGGCATGGCGAAGCGGTACGGGAACGAGGCGCGGTCCCTCGGGATCGGGTGGCTCGGACGCCGGGCGCTTGCCGAGTTCGCGATCTGGCTCGAGGCGGACCCGCCACGGGCGGGACGACGGGAGCTGGACCTGATGCCCTGGCGGGGGATGCCACCGGCCACGGCGGACCTGCACACGTCCGAGGGCCGGCGGGCAGGGACGATGATCACGCTCCTCTGCGGCCACCCGAAGGGCCACCTCGGCCTGATGCGGACCGTGGCGGCCGAGGGATGGCTCGGGGTCCGCGCACGGGTCCACTCCGAGCCCGTACTCGCTCCGTAGGTCCCGGACGACCTCTCCTGCGACTCGACCCACGGGGTCCGCCGCATCGACGCCCCACCCCGCGGATCTTCGCGGCGCCGCGACCGCCTCACCCCACCCCTACCCCTCGTCACGCCGCCCCGAAATCAGCGATTTGGTCCCCTCAACCGGCACGGCGTCTCGAAACCCGCCAGGCACGAAACACGCCGCCGCGCCGTCCTCGATTGCGAAACGTGTGTCCTCGAAAGGAGCGCAGCATGAACGATGCACCGGTCTCCATGCCGACCATCGACCTCGTGATCCCGCTGCTGATCTCGTTCCAGGAGCGGTGGCCGTCTGCCGAGCGGGCGCTCTTCCACGACCGCCGGCAGGTGTCCGTCGACGACGCCCTGGTCGAGACCCGCGCCTACGATCACGTCCGCGAGCAGCTGCTCCAGGCCCTGCTGCAGCTGATCCTCGACGCGAGGACGGACCCGACCGAGGACCTGCGCCCGAGGATCGCCGCTCTGTCCACGAAGATTGAGCGCGACCTCGGGGCGTTCGGGGAGGCCATCCTGGAGCGCCGCGGGAAGCGACCGGATTGATCGGCGCGTGTCGTGACCGACGTGGAGAATGGAGTCGGCACGGCGTGACCTCCGGTGCGCCGAGCCGACCGGGACGGCGCCGCCTCCCGGTCGGCGGGCAAGGACCCCGCGGCGTGAGTGCACCGCACCGCCGAGGCGGGGCGAAACGAGGCTCCGGGAACCGGAGGTTTCGCCATGCCCAGGACCATCGCCGAGCTCCGCACGATGGCGGAGAACGCCGGCGGGGCCGTCCCGCCAGCCCACGCGGCGGCCGAGATTCGCGGCGCGCTCCACCAGCACACCGCGCTGATGGAGCAGCTCGTCGCTCGAGCGCAGCAGGGCCGCCGCGACCTGTTCGCGTCCGAGCAGAGGACGTTCGACGCCCTCAACGCCGAGGCCGACGAGCTCCAGCGGCTCCTCGGGCTCGTCGACAACGAGATGGCACGGCGGGACGCGGCCGCGGGCGGCGACCGTGCCGTCCGGGGGTCCGGCGTCCGGGTGCTCTCGGAGCCCCGGACCTACAGCCCCGACGCAGAGCGGCGCGGAGCCTCGTTCCTGCGCGACGTGTGGCGGGGCGACCACGGCGACCCGGGGGCCCGCGAGCGGCTCGGCCGTCACCAGCAGGAGATGGCGGACGCCTACCCCGAGTACCGCGACGCCGGAACCGGCGCGTTCGCCGGGCTCGTCGTCCCGCAGTACCTCGTGGACCTGGTGGCCCCGCTCGCCCGGGCCGGGCGGCCCCTGGCGAACATCGCGAACCTGCACCCGCTCCCGCCCGAGGGCATGACCGTGAACATCTCGCGGATCACGACCGGCGCGACGGCCGGCGCGCAGGCGAGCGAGAACGCTCAGGTCTCCGAGCAGGACATGGACGACACGCTCCTGGCGGTGAACGTCCGCACGATCGCCGGCCAGCAGGACGTGTCTCGCCAGGCCGTCGATCGGGGGGCCGGCGTCGACTCCATCGCGCTCGCCGACCTGGCTCGGGCGTACCACACCGAGCTCGATCGGCAGATCATCAACAGCGACGGGACGTCGGGGACCCACCTCGGGATCCGCAGCACGGCGGGCATCGTGGCCGTCACGTATACCGACGCCACGCCGACCGCGGCCGAGCTCTACCCCAAGCTGTTCGACCTCGTGCAGCAGATCCAGGCGGGGTCGTTCCAGGGTGTGAGCCACCTCGTGATGCACCCGCGGCGCTGGTGGAAGCTCGCGGCGGAGGTCGGCACGTCGTTCCCGTTCCTCCAGCTCGCCGGGGCGCCCCAGGGTGCGGCCGGCGCGATCCTCGGGACCGGCTCCTACGAGCAGGGCCCCGCGGGCGTGCTCGCCACCGTCGGCGTGATCCTCGACGGGAACATCCCCGTGAACCTCGGGGGCGGAACGAACGAGGACGTGATCCTCGGCGTGACGGCGGAGGAGCTGCACCTGTGGGAGGACCCGGGGGCACCGCTGTTCATCCGCTCGGACGAGGTGCTCGCCAACCAGTTGACTGTCCGGTTCGTGCTCTACGGGTACTCGGCCTTCACCGCCGGCCGCTACCCGGGGGCCCACGGGACGATCAGCGGCACCGGGCTGGCGACGCCGACGTTCTGAGCCGATCGTGTTCCGGCGGGAGGGTTCGTCTGGCGCTCCCGCCGGAACGCGGTACGCGCTCCGTCAACCTGCTTGACGATCGAGCGGCGGTGTCTATGCTCGCGCCGTGGCCACCCCAGCCGCCGAGGTCGACGGCGAGCCGCCGGACGTCTGTCCCTCCTGCGGGCTCCGGTACATCGAAGACCCGGTCACGGGCTTCTGCGAGCCGTGCGCCGGCGAGCGGGCCGCCGAGAGCTACTTGGCGGCCGAGGCAGGTGCGATCGCGGAGAGGAGATCGGCCTGGGTCGACAGGACGGCCTACAGGCGTCACTGGCGCGAGCGCCAGAATCGAAAGCGACTCCTCGAGCGGGTCCGTCCCCGGGAGCCGGCGCCCCCCCACGCAGACCCGTTCGTCATGGCCCAGGAGGCGCTGATGCACCTCGCGAAGCTCCGGGGGGCGGCACGGCGGAGCGGCGCCCTCATGCCGCACCTCGAGGCCGCCGAGGAGCTGATCCGGCAGCTCGCCTGGGGGCCGACCTCCGGTCGTTGACACCAGGGATCAGCCGATGGGAGCCTCCGGCCGTGACCCTCCTCGTCGCGCTCAAGGGACAGGACGGGCTGGTGCTCGCGGCCGACAGCCGAGGGACCTTCGGGGACCCGAGCGCGACCACCGCCCAGAACGACTCCATGCAGAAGGCCCATGTTCTCGCCCCGCACGTCGGAGCGCTCTCGGCAGGTGCTGGTGAGGTCGCGTCCCTCCTGATCCTTGAAGCGACGCAGGCTATCGGCGTGATGGACGGAGTCACGCCGGTGATGGAGCACCTGCGGTCGACGGCCCGCAACAAGTACGGGGAGTGGTTCCCATCGGTGCCCGCGATCCAGCCTCCGGCCCTGCTGATGACCGGCCAGGCGCCCTCCCGTCCGGGGCTGATCCTCCTGGTCGCCGGGTACGAGATGGTCGGTGACAAGGGGGCGGAGGCGAAGGTCTACCAGCTGCAGTCGCAGAACGACTTCGCGCCTATGCTCCACGATTACGGCTTCGCGGTGGCGGGGGTCCCTCAGTACGCCCTCTACCTTCTGAACCGGCTCTACGAGCCGAACCGGAGTATCCAGGAGCTCACGGCGCTCGCGGTGTACGTGATCACGGAGACGGCCAGCCAGGACGGCAAGGTCGGGGGCCCGGTCAAGGTCATCACGATCAGCGCCGATGATGGATGTGCCGTGCTGGACGAGGATCAGGTGGTTCACGTGCTGGATGGGAACGAGGTAAGATCGAAGGCCCTTCGGGACAGCTTCTACGAGCGGAGCGCGGAGTGAGCGAGGTCACGGTCGCCGGAGGCCCGCAGGGCGACATCACGATCGTGGAAGGCCCCCTCGTAGAGAGTCGGGGCGCGCTCATCTACCAGATCACCCTGACCTCGGGCATGATCGTCACCGACCCCTCAGCCTTCTCTCGGCGCGAGGCGCTGCCCGCATCCGACGTGCCCGTGTTCGCTGAGTCTGGCCAGCCGCTCGTCGTCCCGCGCTAGGCGGCGAGCCCGGAGGCCAGATCGACCCTCCACGCGACCTCGATGAAGTCGGCCACCGGATCGTCGACGCTGTGGGGGAGCCCGCCGCCCGCGAGCTGCTCGACGCGCTGGCCCTCCCCGAGCCCGATCGCGCCGCCCTGATCGGTCGGCTCTACCAGCGGGACCGCGGTCGCTGGGTGGCAGACCTCCTGGCCGACCTCGAACTCGATGAGCCCATCCGGCTCCAGGTCGCCGAGGGCCTGCGGCGAGTGCTCGCCTGGCAGGGGCCCTGACCTGCGGGGACGCCGCGGCCCCCAAGCCGCGCAAGGGGATTGGGGGGTCCCCTACCTTGCGTGGCCGGGATCTCGCGTCTACGCTCGCAGCGGCCCGGCGCGTCGCCCGCCGCCCGGTTCAAGGTCGGGGCCGGTCCGCCCGATATGCGTGGAGCGGGTATCATCGAGGTCAGGTGGGTATTTCCGCAGGTAGATGGCCATTTCTCATCGGCCACCCGCGGGGAGGAAGGAGTCGCATGCTGCTGCCAGCGTACGAGGAGAGGATCGACGAGGCGGGCACCGTTCTCGCCTGGCTTCGGGACGCCCTCGACGACGAGGAGCGCGAACACCTCGCGCTCGAGCTGCTCGACGTGACCCGCCAGGGCGATGGGAACGCCTACCAGCGGCTCCTCACGCCGTGGGTCCTCACCGTGTTCGCGAAGCAGCACCCGGCCTTCGAGGCCCAGGCGAAGGAGTACTACAACCTCGAGGCGTCGGGGGAGCTCTTCGCCGGCGTCGACTTCGGCTCGCTCTCTCCGCTGACGACCTAGGGCCCGGCCTCGCGCCGTGACCGACTGGAAGTGGCTGCCGCGGCCGTGGCAGGTCATCGTGGAGCCGTACCTCGCAGGTCTCGCCCCTGATGATCGGGTGAAGGCGGAAGCTGCTCTGGAGATGCTCCGCACGGACCCCTTCAACGAGAAATGGACCTTCCCCTGGAAGGGCCGCGGCGGACCGGTGCAGGTTCCGAGGACTACCCGCTCGGCCATCCTCGACGTCGACCGCGAGGGCGTGGTCCTCGAGGTCATCTACGCCCCGTACGTCGACTACCCGCTGCTCGGCCCGATCGCGATCCTGGAGCTCGACGTCGAGAGCGCCGAAGAGGACGAGCCGGCGGAGGAGTAGCGCGCCTGCGCCGCGGAGCCCTCGCGGCCCCAGAGACATACCTGCACACTCGGACACCACGGCGTGCTCTTCCTCGACGAGTTCACGGAGTTCCGTCGCGACGCCACGGAGGGCCTTCGTCAGCCGCTCGAGGACGGTCGCGTGGTCGTGACGCGCGTCGCCGGGTCGGCCGAGTTCCCGGCGCGCTTCACGCTCGTCGCGGCCGCCAATCCGTGCCCATGCGGGTTCGCGAACGACGTGGGTCGGCGTTGCACGTGCCCCGATCATCGCGTCGAGGCCTACCGATCCAAGTTCTCGGGCCCCCTCCTGGACCGGGTCGACATCCGGCTCAACGTTCCGCGGCTCACCCGACAGGAGCTGCTGGGCGAGACCGCGGGCGAGCCTTCGTCGGTCGTCCGCGAGCGCGTGGAGGAGGCGCGAACGCTCCAGCGCCGGCGGTACGCCGTGTCGGGGTTCCACAGCAACGGTCAGCTGCCCGGGCCGGTCGCCCGAAGGACGGCGGCGATGGCCCCGCCGGCGCGGGACGTGCTCGCCGAGGCCGTCGAACGGCATCTGCTGACCGGCCGGGGATTCGATCGCGCGCTCAAGGTCGCACGAACGA
>JBOGVL010000085.1:0-9463 GCA_050692535.1 Actinomycetota bacterium
CACGCGGAACCCTGCGGGGTTCCGCTTCTGCGGTGGATGCGGCGGGTCGCTCGAGCGTCCGTGCTCCTCGTGCGGCGCCGGCGTCCCCTTCGGATTCCGGTTCTGCGGAAGCTGCGGCGCCGCGCTCGGTGGCGACCCCCCGGTCACGGAGGTCCGCTCCTCGATCGACGAGGAGCGGAAGGTCGTCAGCGTCGTGTTCGCGGACCTCGTCGCGTCGACGGAGCTCGCGACCAAGCTCGACCCGGAGGACCTCCGCGAGGTCTACCGCCCGTACTTCGAGGTGATGGCCGAAGAGATCGCCCGCCACGGCGGGTCGATCGAGAAGTTCATCGGCGACGCCATCGTGGGCGTGTTCGGCGCGCCCGCCGCGCACGAGGACGATCCCATCCGCGCCGTGCGAGCGGCGCTGGGGATGCAGGCGAAGCTGCCCGACCTCAATCGTCGACTCGCGCCGAGGATCGGCGGCGATCTGGCGATGCGGGTGGGCGTGCACACGGGCGAGGTCCTGTCGGCGCCGGGGTCGGATCGCGAGGGCATCGTGACCGGCGAGTCGACGACGATCGCCGCACGGCTGCAGGGCGTGGCGCCCGCCGGCGGGATCGTGGTGAGCGAGCGGACGCACCGAGGCACCCGGCGGGTGTTCGACTTCACGGCGCTCGGCGAGATGGAGCTCAAGGGGCTCCCGGGTCCTCTCCCCGTGTGGCTGGTGATCGGCGAGGGGGAGCCGGAACCCGGCGCGTTCGCCTCGGCCCTCGTCGGCCGCCGGGACGAGCTCGAGCTGCTCGGACTCCTCCTCCGTCGCTGCGCGAAGGAGGTTCGCCCGTACGTGGCGACCGTCGTCGGCCCCGCGGGGATCGGCAAGAGTCGTCTCGCCCACGAGTTCGCGCAGGCGGCCACCCGCGGCGAGGCCGCGGGGAAGCCGGCGGAGTGCCGCGTCGTTCGCGGTCGCTGCCACCCGTACGGCGAGGGACTGCACCTGTGGCCGCTCGCCGAGATCCTGAAGGGCGACGCCGGGATCCTCGACAGCGACCCGCCCGCCGCGATCCTCGACAAGGCGCGCGCCCTACTCGTGCGGCGACTCGACGGCGACGCCGGCTCGCCGACGATCCCGACCCTGCTCTCCTCCGTCGGAATCCCGATCGCGCCCGATCCGCTGGCGGGCGCCGGACGGGAGACAGCCGAGCGGATGATCACCGACGCGTGGTCGCGCTACCTCGTGGCGCTTTCGGGGGCGACGCCGGTGGTCGTCGTGATCGAGGACATCCACTGGGCGGACGCCGGCCTGCTGGCCCTGCTGGATCGCCTCGCCTCGAGGACGGCGGCCCCGGTGCTCTTCCTCTGTCTCGCTCGGCCCGAGGTGTTCGATCGCCGTCCCAACTGGGGCAGCGGTCGCGCGAACTTCGCCACGCTGGAGCTGTCCCCGCTGTCGGCGTCGGAGGAATCGGCGCTCGTCGAGAACCTCCTCGACCGCGAGGCGGCGAGCGGGCTGGTCGCGGCCATCGTTGGGCGCGCCGAGGGCAACCCCTTCTTCGCGAGCGAGCTCCTGCGGATGCTCGTCGAGGACGGCACGATCGTGCGGATCGACGACGTCTGGACGCTGCCCGACGACCTGCCCTCGGACCTCCCCGACACCGTGCAGGGGGCGATCGCCGCACGGATCGACCGGCTCTCTCCCACGGAGAAGCGAGCGATCCAGGACGCGGCCGTCGTGGGCCGCGTGTTCTGGGAGGGCGTGCTCGAGGCCCTCGGAACCCCCGACGTCGCGTCGGCGGTCGATGCGCTCGTCGCACGCGGCCTCGTCCACACGCGCGCGCCGAGCACCATCTCCGGCTCGCGCGAGTTTTCCTTCGCACACGCGCTGACCCGGGACGTCGCGTACGGGAGCATCCCCCGCGCCCGCCGGGCCGAGGCGCACGCCGCGGTCCTCGATTGGATCGAGGGGACGACGCGGGGTCGCGACGAGGAGTTCGCGGAGCTGATGGCGCACCACGCCGCCGAGGCCGGGGACGCGGAGCGAACGGCGAGGTACGCGACGCTCGCCGGGCACCGGCACCGGCGCGTCTACGCCGCCGACGAGGCGATCGAATGGTACGAGCGCGCGCTGGCCGCGGCCGACGAGCTGCCCGCCGAGACGACCACGGTCCTGGTTTCGGAGATCGCGTACAGCCGAGGCGGGGCACTCGAGCAGCTCAGCCGGTACGACGAGGCGCAGGCGGACTACGGGCGCGCGCTGGAGCTCGCCCGCGGGACCGGCCGGACCTGGTGGGAGGCACAGATCCTGGCGGCGCTCACCCACGTCCTGTGGCTGCGGGACCGGTACGGCGAGGCTGAGGCGCTCCTGCCCGGGGCGCTGGAGGCCGCGAAGCTGGCCGGGACTCCCGACATCGAGGCGAGGCTCCACTACACGGCCGGCGCCATCGCCTGGGCCCGGGGCGACTGGGCCGGCTCGCTCGCCTCCCACGAAGAGGCCCTCAGGATCGCGCAGGACGCGCGCGACCTGGAGGGCGAGGCGTACGCGCGGCACGGGCTCACCGACACACGCTCCTTCATCGGACCGCTCGACGAGGCGCTGGCGCAGGCGACCAAGGCACGCGAGCTATGGCGCGCGCTCGGGCAGCGTCCGATGGGGCTCCACAACGACCAGATGCTCGGATGGGTGTACGTCCTCCTCGGCCGGTTCGACGAGGCCGTCCGGACGATCGACGAGACCGTCGCCGGCCACCGCGAGCTGGGACAACGTCGCGACGAGGTGATCACGCTCACCGCTCGGGTGCTCGCCGAGCTGGGGCGCGGGGAGCTCGGGCCGGCCGCGGCGACGGCCGGCGAGGCGGTCGAGCTGGCCCGCAGCGTCGGCGCACCGCGCCCCGAGTACCTCTCCGTCCTGATCCGGATGCTGGTGCACGCGGAGTTGGGCGCCGATGCGCCCGCGCGCCGTGACCTCCCGCTCGCGACGAGCCTGAGCGACGGGGTGGGGTTCTTCTTCCATCCCCCCCTGCTGTCGGCCAGGGGATGGCTGGAGCTCGCGGCGGCCGATCGCGAGCCGGCGGTGCGCTCGTTCTCGGAGGGCCGGCGACTGGCGGAGGGCGGCCTGCTCCACCAGTTGTTGTGCGGCAGGTTCGAGGTCCGCGCCTGGGAGGCCGCCGCCGACCCCGACGGGCTGCGGGACGCAGCAGGGTGGCTGCTGAAGGTGGCTTCCGGTTCGAGCCCGCCCTACGAGGCGCTCGCCACCACGGCGCTCGCGCGGGCGGACGAGCTCGAGGGAGACCTCGGCGCCGAAGCGGCGCGGACGGCGCTCCGGCTCGCCGAGGAGGCCGGGGACCTCACGGTCGTGTGGCGGGCGTGCTCGCTCGCCGCATCCGTCGCCGACGATCCGGACGACGCCGCGAGGTTGCGGGGCAGGGCCTCGGAGATCGTTCGCTTCATGGTCGCGTCGCTGGACGACCGGGAGCTCCGGGACACCTTCCGCGGGCGACCGCAGGTCGCGGCGCTGATCTCGGACGACTGAGCCGCCCCGCGCTCAGGCGAAGCTGACCGCCTTCGCGCCGTTGACGAGGTGTTCGACGATGTTGGCCGCGCCGGTGATCTTGGCGCCCTTGGCCAGCTGATCCTCGGTGATCCCCCGCGGCTTCGCGCACGTCCCGCAGAGCCAGACCTCTCCGCCGTTGTCGACGAACTCCGAGTACAGGGGCGTGAGCTCCGGGAAGCCTTCGAGCGCGACACCGTCCGTCCCGCCCTGCGTCCCGAGCCACACCGCGTCGATCGTCAGGATCACGACGGCATCCTGGCCGGCGATCGCGGCCGTGTTCGCCGCGACGAAGGGAAGGATCGCGCGCTCGGGGTCCTCCTTCCCGTGCGAGCAGTTGAACAACAGCTTCTCGCTCATCTCGCCCCCTCAGCGCGCTCGTTCGACGACCACCGACAACGTCCCGTCGTCGCGCTCCTCCATCGCCCGGATCCGATGGCCCATCATCCGAGCGAGCGGCGGCAGGTCCTCCTTCGCGGACGGATCGCGCACGAGGAACTCGATCGACTCGCCGACCTCGAGGGCGTGCACGCGACGTCGGAACTCCATGTGGAGGCCCTCGCCGCACCCCATGTCGCCGGCGTCGTAGACGACGCACGGCGCGATGTCGATCGTCTCGTCCATCCGCTCCTCCGCGACGAGCACCCTCCCGGCGCGCGACCGAACCATCGTAGACCCCGCGCCGACGGTGCGGCACCCCTAGCGGCGCGGGCCGCCCCGCTCGTTCCCACGGCGATAGTTCCCGGTCGCGCGAGCGAGCAGCTGCTGGACCGCCTCGCCGTCGTCGGCGGCCTCGATGGCGTGCAGCAGGCGTTCGGCCTTCGGCCCCGCGATCGTGGCCACGAGGCGCCCGCCGCGGTGGACGAGGACCCGCCCGTCCTTCAGGGCGCGATGATCGAACGGGTCGGTCGACAGGCGACCGCGGGCGTCGTTCGGCATCGACTCCATTGTCGGTCGCGCCTCCGTACGATGCGAGGTCGATGCTGCTGGAAGACCTCGCCCGCACCTCGGCCGGCCTCGCCGAGATCCCGGGGCGCCGGGCCAAGATCGAGCTCCTGGCCGACGGGCTGCGACGCCTCCGCCCAGACGAGGTGCCCGTGGCCGTCCCGTTCCTCTCCGGCAACCTCCGGCAGGGGACGATCGGCATCGGCTGGGCCTCGCTCCGCGAGGTCTCCGTCGCCGCGCCGTCGGGACCGCGGCTCGAGGTGCTCGAGGTCGACGCCGCGTTCGAACGGATCGCGTCGGCGGGGGGCAAGGGGAGCCAGGCGTTCCGCCGCGCGGAGCTCGCCGCCCTGTTCGCCCGCGCGGGCGAGGCCGAGCGCCGGTTCCTGCTCGGGCTGCTGACCGGGGAGCTTCGTCAGGGGGCGCTCGAGGGCCTGATGGTGGAGGCGGTGGCGAAGGCGGCCGGCGTCCCGGCTCCCGCGGTGCGACGGGCGGCGATGCTGGCCGGCGACCTGGGGCCGGTGGCCGCCGCGGTGCTGGCGGACCCGGCACACGGGCTCTCGAGCTTCCACCTGGAGGTGCTGCGGCCGGTGCAGCCGATGCTCGCGCAGACCGCCGACGACGTCGACGCGGCGATCGGCCGGATCTGTCCCGCGGCGGTCGAATGGAAGCTGGACGGCGCCCGGATCCAGGTCCATCGGCTCGGCTCCGACGTTCGGGCGTTCACCCGCACCCTGGCGGACGTGACCGACCGCGTGCCCGAGATCGTCGCGGCCGTTCGCGAGCTTCCGTTGAGCTCGGCGATCCTCGACGGCGAGGCGATCGCGCTCCGGCCCGGCGGACGGCCGCACCCGTTCCAGGTGACGATGAGCCGCTTCGGGAGCCGGCTCGACGTGGACGCGCAGCGCGCGTCGGTACCTCTCTCGCCCTTCTTCTTCGACTGCCTCCACGCCGACGGGGACGACCTGATCGACCGGCCGTCGCGGGAGCGCTTCGAGGTCCTTCGGTCGCGCCTGCCCGCGGGCCTGCTCGTCCCCGGGGCGATCGTGCGCGAGCCCGACGAGGCCGGACGCCTCCTCGAGGAGGCGCTCGGGGCCGGTCACGAGGGCGTGATGGTGAAGGACCCGGACGCGCCGTACGAGGCGGGTCGGCGCGGATCGAGCTGGCTGAAGGTCAAGCGCGCCGCCACCCTCGACCTGCTGGTCCTGGCCGCCGAGTGGGGGCACGGCCGCCGCCGCGGCCGGCTGAGCAACCTGCATCTCGGCGCTCGCGATCCCGAGTCCGGCGGCTTCGTCATGCTCGGCAAGACGTTCAAGGGGATGACGGACGAGATGCTCGCGTGGCAGACCGAGCACCTGCAGTCGATCGAGACCCGCCGCGACGAGTACACCGTGTACGTGCGGCCCGAGTTGGTGGTCGAGGTGGCCTTCGACGGCCTCCAGTCGAGCTCACGCTATCCGGGCGGGCTCGCCCTCCGCTTCGCGCGCGTCAAGGGTTACCGGCCGGACAAGCGCCCCGACGACGTCGACACGATCGCCACCGTCCGGGCGATCCACGCCGGCGAGCAGGTGCGCGACTAGCCGGACGGGTCTTCGGCGAACCAGCGTTTGGGGTTCTGCACCTGCACCTGCACCGTCCCGCGAGCGCGACCGAACTTCCCCGACCCGCCGACGATGCCGAGGCGACCGCTGTCGACCGTGAGGCCGCCGTCCGTGCTCCTCTCGGGCAGCGTGCCGGAGGCCGTCAGCGAGTCCTCGTCGACGAAGCGGAACACCGCGCGACACACGATCTCGGAGGGTTCGGTGGAGCGCCGCTCCTCCAGGTACAAGACACCGATCTGCTCGTCGTCGTGTCCGAACTCCTCGTCCGTCGCCCGATAGAGGCGCTCCCGTCGGAGGATGCTCTCGCCGTCCGCGGCCTCCATGAGCGACTTCGGGGCCTCGTTCCAGTCCTCGCTGATCACCGCGTAGTCGTAGAGCGCTCGCTCACCCATGGTTCGCTCTCCTTCCTTCTTCACCGCGGTACTTCTCGGAGTGTCACGGGGAGTCCTCCCGGCCCCAGCGTTTGGGGTTCCGCACGTTGAGGCGGATCCCCGTGGGGGAATGGGTCGAGGCGCCCGTCGCACCGGTGATGTGGAGCCACCCCTTCCGAAGCACACCGTCGACGAGCTTGCCCGTCCCCGTGAGGCTGATCATGCCCGGCCGATCGGTGAACTCCATCTTCGCCTCGAGGTCGACCTCGTCCGGCTTCCCCGACGTGCTCTCCGTGACGGTCACCGTGCCGACCGGGTCCGGGCCGTGGTCGTCCCAGCTGCCCTGGTAGAGCACCTCGACGTACCGCACCATCGACCCCGGAGATCCCATGAACTCCTGCTGTTCGAACTCGAGTGCTTCCTCACGCTTGCTGATGAACGGGAAGTTGCGAGTCGACTCTCCCACGGTGGGCTCCCTCCCTCGACCGGCCGCCGGGCCCGGCCAGCCTAGGCGGGCACGGTCCTGCGGGGCAAGGGCCGCCCGGCGCGGCGCCTAGACTCTGGCCATGCCGGTGTGCCCGGCCTGTGGCCAGAGCAATCCCGCCCGCGCTCGCTTCTGCATGTCCTGTGCCAGCGCGCTCCCCGCCGAGGGGCCGGCTCCCCACGGCGCGCGGAAGATCGTCACGATCGTCTTCTGTGACCTGGCGGGCTCGACCCCGCTCGCCGAGCGTCTGGACCTCGAGTCGATGCGTGAGGTGATGACGCGTTTCTTCCGCGAGATGCGTTCCGTGCTGGAGCGCCACGGGGGGACCGTCGAGAAGTTCATCGGCGACGCCGTGATGGCGGTGTTCGGGGTTCCGCTGCTCCACGAGGACGACGCGCTGCGGGCGGTCCGGGCCGCGGCGGGCATGCACGAGGCCATCGCCGCGCTCAACGTCGAGCTCGGCGAGCGCTGGGGCGTGGAGCTTCGGACGCGGATCGGCGTGAACACGGGCGAGGTCGTGGTCGGGGACCCCGCCACCGGCCAGGCGCTCGTCGTCGGCGATGCCGTGATCGTCGCCGCCCGTCTCGAGCAGACCGCGCCGCCCGGCGAGGTCCTGATCGGTCCGGAGACCCTCGCGCTGGTGCGGGACCACGTCGACGTGGAGGCGATGGGCAACCTCGAGCTCAAGGGCCTGCGCTCGGCGGTCGCCGCGTATCGACTGCTCGCCGTCGAGTCGGGGCCGGCGTCGGTGGTCGAGCGGCCCGACCCGCCGCTCGTCGGCCGGGGCGACGAGCTCACGACGATCCAGTCGGCGTTCGATCGCGCCGTGGATGCGCGCGGCTGCGAGCTGCTCACGATCCTCGGGTCCGCCGGGGTGGGGAAGTCTCGACTCGCCCGCGAGTTCGAGGCCGGCATCCAGCACCGCGCGATCGTCCTGCGCGCCCGGTGTCCTTCCTACGGGGAGGGCATCACGTTCTGGCCGGTCGCCGAGCTGGTGCGGGGGGTGTGCGGGATCACGAACGACGACTCGCGGGAGGAGGCGAGGGCGAAGATCGAGATGGTGCTCGAGGGTGCGGAGGAAGGGGCGCTGATCGCCGATCGCGTCGCCGCCGTGACCGGGGTCGCGGCTGCGACCACGGGCCTGCAGGAGACCTTCTGGGCCATCCGGCGTTTCCTCGAGTGGCTCGGCCGCCGCCGGCCGCTCGTCGTGGTCGTCGACGACATCCAGTGGGCCGAGCCGACGTTCCTCGACCTGCTCGAGTACCTCGCCGGGTGGTGCCGGGAGGTATCCCTCCTGCTGCTCTGTCTCGCCCGGCCCGACCTCATGGACGCGCGCCCCTCGTGGGGAGTGGGAACGGACAACGCCGGCACGCTCCACCTCTCGCCCCTGCGAGACGAGGAGAGCGCCCAGCTCATCGCGGGGCTCCTCGGAGGGATGGCGCTCCATGCTCCGGCCACCGAGCGAATCACCGACTCGGCCGGCGGCAACCCGCTGTTCGTGGAGGAGATGCTCCGGATGTTGGAGGACGACGGCCTGCTGCGACGCGGAAACGGCGGGTGGGTCGTCACGGGCGATCTCTCCGATCTCACCGTGCCGGCGTCGATCCACGCGCTCCT
The DNA here is from genome assembly GCA_050692535.1 of Actinomycetota bacterium. GTDB lineage: Bacteria > Actinomycetota > UBA4738 > UBA4738 > HRBIN12 > CALGFI01. The sequence continues at coordinate 8,539 of JBOGVL010000085.1, forward strand.
GGGGGCCCGCCTCGACCGGCTGTCGGCCGACGAGCTCGCGGTGATCCGCTGCGCGGCGGTCGTCGGCAAGGTGTTCTGGTGGGGGTCCGTCGAAGAGCTTGCCCCGCAGGAGGTTCGTCCCCAGGTGGGAGGCCACCTGCAGACGCTCGTCCGCAAGGACCTGATCCGGCCGGAGCTCTCGAGCTTCTCCGGCGAGGACGCGTTCCGGTTCCACCACATCCTGATCCAGGACGCCGCGTACACCGGGACGCCGAAGGAGATCCGGGCGGACCTGCACGAGCGGTTCGCCGGCTGGGTGGAGCGGACCGCCGGCGAACGGGTGACGGAGGTCGAGGAGATCATCGGCTACCACCTCGAGCAGGCGTTCCGATATCGGACGGAGCTCGGCAGGTCGGAGGAGAGCGTCGAGGACCTGGCGGTCCGCGGGGCCCGGCGACTCGCCGCCGCCGGCCGCCGGGCGTCCGCCCGCGGGGACATGTCCGCAGCGTCCGATCTGCTCTCACGAGCCGCGGCCCTCTTCCCCGAGGACCATCCCGAACGACGGGCGATGCTGCTGGATCTCGGCGAGGTCCTGAGCGAGGTGGGCGATCTCGCTCGCGCCGACGCCGCCGTCGACGAGGCGGTCCGGCTCGCCGAGCGCGCCGGCGACGTCGGCCTGCGAGCGCATGCGGCGATCATGGGCTTCCTGTTGCTGGAATCGACCGATCCCAAGCGACGATCCCAGGCCCTGCCCGAGGTGGAGGAGCTCAGCCGGGTGCTCGAGGAGCTGGGAGACGACCTCGGGATGGCGCGGGCATATCGATTGCTCGGCGACATCCACTGGGCCCACTCTCACTACGCGGCGGCCGACGAGGCGTTCGAGCGTGCGCTGCGGCACGCGCGACGGGCGGGCGTCGCGTGGGAGGAGGCCTACATCCTCGGGCAG
>JBOGVL010000086.1:0-9396 GCA_050692535.1 Actinomycetota bacterium
GAGCGACGGAGGAAGCGATACAGGCCGTAGGCGATCGCCACGAAGACGAGGAGCCCCAGCAGCCGCTGCCAAAGCGCCGCCTCGGCCGGCGCGCCCCGGCCGGCCGCTCGAAGCCCGCCCTCCCGGAGGCGTTCGAAGAACTCCCGGACGCCCTCCGGGTCGATCCCGATCAGGTCGACGAGCCAGAAGATCGGGCGCGCCACCTGGCCGGCGAGCCAGGCGAACCCCGAGGCGATCCGGTCGACGACCGGCGTCAGCCACTGTCCGATCCGATCGAACAGGCCGCCGCGGACGCCGAGGACGACGACGAGCGCCATCACGCCCGCCAGCGCGCCGGTGGCCAGCACCGCGCGCTTGATCCACGACGAGCGCACCTGCTCGTCGAGGTCCTGCACCCCTCCGCTCGTCCAGACCGTCGTCGCGCGGCTGGCCAGGGCCGCGACGAAGAACACCGGGACGAACACGACCAGCAGCGGGCGCCACTCGGGCTCGGCGCCGGACGCGATCATCGTCTCCACGCCCAGGGCAGCGGCGCCCCAGCCGAGCTCGGCGTGCAGCGGCGTGCGCCAGTCGCGCAGCGCGACGCTCACGATCCGGAGCGCGAGCAGCAGGGCCATCACCACGGTGAACACCGAGCGGTTCACGTCGCCGCGGCCGACCGCGAGCCCGGCGAGCACGGAGAGGATCACGGCGGCGGTCGCGAGGTTCCGCGACGCGCGGAACCGACACGCGACCAGTGTGCCGCCCACGTAGGCGACGATGAACGGGAGGGCGAGCGCCTCGACGTCGAGCTCGAGGCCGCGGCTCTCGGTGAGCACGAGGTGCACGGGCAGGTACAGCACCGCGGCCTCGGCGAGCGCGGCGAGCCCGCACGCGCGAAGCTCGCGGGGTTCGGGCCTCGGGACGTCCCGCGCGGCGATCACGACGCCTCCTCGGCCACGCCCGCGAGCGGCGAGAGGTGGATCACGTCCGACCCGCGGCGCCGAAGGACGTTCATCTCGTACCGGAGGGAGGGACCGGGCCGCGGCGAGACGACGATCACGGTGGTTCGACGGACGAGCCGGCGCCCGAACTCGCGCAGGACCGGCCCCAGGTCGCTCGTCGGCTGGTTGGGCATCCGCGCGAGCGCCGCGAACAGCACCGACTCGGCGCCGACCGTCGTCGCGGGCGGCACCCGGAGGGGTCCGCGACCCTTGCGGAGGTGCGTGTTGGCGATCAGCCCGGTCCTCCAGCCGGCGTGGATCGCCTGCCGCGCGAGATAGCTCGCCCACCCGATGGTCTCCTCCGCGGTGGTCGGGTCGACGGCGTGCCAGAACGGCTCGCCGTTGGAGACGTCGACGGCGAAGAGCACCTCGGCCGATCGCGTGGGCTCGTAGCGCTTGGTCTGTAGTCGCCCCGTGTGCGCCGAGAGCCGCCAGTGGACGTGGTGCATCGGGTCGCCCGGCTCGTAGTCGCGGACGCCGGCGAAGTGCTCGCGGTCCTCGTACAGGCGCGCCGCCGCCGCGGGGGAGCCGAACGGCAGCCGGCGGACGATCCGGAGCGGGATCCCGACGCGCGGCTGCGGCATCACCAGGAGGGGGCGCTCGACCTGCAGCTCGCGCCGCACGGGCGCGAGGTCGAACGGGTCGGAGGCCTCGAGGTCGACGCCCTCGAGCCAGTACTCGCCACGGGTCGTCGCGACCACCGGGAGAAGAAGCGTCACCTCGCTTCGGCCGGCGATCGACAGTCGGCGCCGGTGACCGCGGAGTGCCGTCGGGTCGGGCCGCTCCTCCGGCAGCAGGCCGGGTGGGAACCGCACGAGCAGGCGGACGATCGGCAGTGGAAGGCGCTTGCCGTTGGCGATACGTACCCGGACGCGGACGTCCTCGCCGACGAACGCGCGCGCGGGCTCGAAGCCGGCCTCGATCTCCAGCGCGTCGAACGCGCTCCGGGCCCAGAGGGCGGCCGCGATCGCGATCGTGCCGACGGCCGCCGCCCACAGCAGGACCACGACCTGTCCCCACGCGATCGCGAACAGCGCGACGAGCCCGGCGACGTACAGCGCGATCTGCCGCCGCTCGGGGGTGTCCGTGCCGCTACTCCCGGAACTCGGTCGGCACCGGGACCGACCGCAGGACCTCGCGCAGGATCTCCTCGGCCCCCCGGTCGCGGATCCGCGCGTCGGTGGTCGGGACGATCCGGTGGCCGAAGACGGGCTCGGCGAGCGCCTTCACGTCGTCGGGCAGGACGTAGTCGCGCCCGTCGAGCATCGCGAAGGCCCGGGCGGCGTCGCCCATCTGCTCGACCGCGCGCGGGCTGGCGCCGACGGCCAGCTCCGCGTGGTCGCGGGTGGCCCGCGCCAGCGCCACCACGTAGCTCCGGACCGGGTGCTCGAGCCCGATCGCGGCGATCGACGCGCGCAGATCGTCCAGCGACGGCAGCTCGGGCAGGGGAGCGCTCGGCAACGCCCGCTCGGCCGGTCGCGTCTGCAGGATGCGTTCCTCCTCGCGCTCGTCCGGATAGCCGAGCCGCACGCGCAGCAGGAACCGGTCGAGCTGCGCCTCGGGAAGTGGGAAGGTCCCCTCGAGCTCCACCGGGTTCTGGGTTGCGAGGACGAAGAACGGGACCGGCAGCGGATGGGTCTCGCCGTCGACCGTCACCTGACGCTCCTGCATCGCCTCGAGCAGCGCGGCCTGCGTCTTGGGCGTGGCGCGGTTGATCTCGTCGGCGAGGAGGACCTGCGTGAACAGCGGTCCCCGACGGAACTCGAACTCGTTCGTCTTGAGGTTCAGGATCGACGTGCCCGTGATGTCGCTCGGCATCAGGTCGGGCGTGAACTGGATCCGCTGGAACTCGAGCCCCATCAGCGTCCCGAGCATCCGGACGAGCGTGGTCTTGCCGACCCCCGGCACGTCGTCGATCAGGACGTGGTTGCCGGTCAGGATCCCGACCATCACCAGCCGGAGCGGCTCGCGGACCCCGAAGAGGCGCTCGTCGACGCGGTCGGCCAACTCCTTGAAGAACGCCCGCGCCCGCTCGGGTTCGGCCATGCCGCTCAAGGATAGGGCGGCGGGGTCGCCGCGGGGTTGCGGTTTCCTGCCCTTCGCGGGTGCGGGCTCGTCCCCGCGCGCGTCGCGGCTCGTATCGCATGACGAGATGGGGAGGGGGTCGCTGAGGATCGCCGCGCTCGCGGGCGCGATGGCGCTCGTGGCGTGCTCGTCCGGCGAGGAGCCGAGCTCGGGCGCGTCCGGGACGACGGGCTCCCCGGAGCCCGCGCCGACGTCGACCCTCGGGCCGGTCGATGCCGTCGAGGCCGAGATCGCGGTCGGCGGCCAGCCGATCGGTGTCGCCACGGGCGAGGGGTCGGTGTGGGTCGTCAACTCCGAGTTCGAGTCCGGAGACCCCGGATCCGTGACCCGGATCGATCCCGGCGGCGGCGAGGTCCTCGCAACCGTCGAGGTCGGGGCCGTTCCGCTCGAGGTCGCCGTCGGCGAGGGCGCGGTGTGGGTCTCGAACGCCGAGGACGACACGGTCTCGAGGATCGACCCGACGACCGACGAGGTCGTGGCGACGATCGCGGTCTGCGCGGCGCCGGAGGGGATCGCGATCGGCGACGGGTCCGTCTGGGTCGTGTGCGAGGAGGACAACGCGGTGGGGCGCATCGACCCGGAGCGCGACGAGATGGTCGAGACGATCGACGTGGGTCTGCAGCCGCGATTCGCGACGTTCGCGTTCGACAGCCTGTGGGTGTCGAACTATCTCGACGGCGGCGTCATGAGGATCGACCCGAAGACCGGCAAGATCCTGGCCGAGGTCGAGGTGGGGCAGGGTCCGCAGATCATGATCGAGGCGGCCGGCTCCTTGTGGGTCTCCTGCACCGACGTCGACGCCGTCCAGCGGATCGACCCCCAGACGAACGAGGTCGTCGCCGAGGTCCCGACGCCGATCGCCCCGGACGGGCTCGCCTTCGACGGCACCTTCATCGTGTGGGTGGCGACCGAGGTCGGTCCGGAGCTCGCGGGGATCGACGTCGCGACGAACGAGGTCGTCGCCACCGGTCGAGTCGCCGAGGAGGGCGCGATCAACGCGAACCAGGTCATGGTGTTCGAGGGCGGGACGCTGTGGCTCCCGATCCTGGGCCGCGGCGCGGTCCTTCGGGTGACGCCGCTGGCCACGATCGTCGATTAGGCCGTCGAGGAACCCCGCCTCGGTCTCCCGGCGTCCCAGCAACGTGATGCGCCTCCCGGTCCTCGTTGCGGCGACCGTGCTGAGCCTCGCCGCGCTCGCCGGGTGCGCCGACCCCGCGTCCGACCCCGGAGCCGGCGGCGACCCGCAGCGGTACCAGACCGACGGCACGGTGCTCGAGAGCTCGGACCACGGCCCCGAGCTGTGCTTCGCGGTCGCCGAGTCCTATCCGCCGCAGTGCAGCGGCATTCCGCTGATCGACTGGGACTGGGGTCTCGTCGAAGGGGAGGAGTCGGCCTCGGGGACCACCTGGGGTGACTTCCATGTCGAGGGGACGTACGACGGCACGTCCATCACGGTCCTGGAGGCGGGACCGTTTCGTCCCCGCGACGTGGGCTCCCCGGACTTCACGCCGCCGTGTCCGGAACCCGCCGGTGGGTGGGTCTCGGTCGACCTCGCTCTCGCGACCGAGGAGGCCCGCGTCGAGGCCGCGATGGCTGCGGAGCGGGAATCGGACTCGGCGGGCGTCTGGGTGGATTACGTCGGTGAGCCCAGCGAGGGGACGCCACCCGAGGAAGTCATTCTCGTCGCGGCGTTCACCGGCGACCTCGAGCGGCACACGGCCGACCTCGAGGCGATCTGGGGAGGACCGCTCTGCGTGACGCAGCACGAGCGCTCGCTCGACGCGCTCGAAGGGATCCAGGCGGAGCTGTCCGGTCACGTCGGTTCCGAGCTGGGTCTTGTGGTGACACAGTCCTGGGTGGACGTCGTCGAGAACGCGGTCGTCGTTGACGTGATCGTCGTGGACGACGCGACGCGCGCGGCCGTCGAGGAGCGCTACGGCGCCGGTGCCGTCCGACTTGTTCCCGCGTTGAGGTCCACCACCTAGACGATTTTGATCCCGAGGGTGATCCCGCAGCCGCCGCAGTAGGCGATCTTGATGGTCTGCGGAGGCTCGTCGTCCATCGCCAGCTCGCGGATCTTCACGCTCGCGGTCTCCGCGAGTGCGGCGGAGCAGTTCGGGCAGATCGGGAAGTCCTCGGCCGGCACCTTTCGACGGGCGAACACCTCACGGTGCATGACCTCCTCCTCGGTCCCCGACGGCCTCGTCTCGCCCTCGCCGCCGGTGTAGCCGGACAGGAGCTGGATCACGGTCTGGCGAACGCGGTTGAGGTCGGCGCCGAGCTCCTGGAGCGCCTCGGCCGCCACGCCCTCGCCCAGGCGGATGAGGCCCAGGAGGATGTGTTCGGTGCCGATGTAGTTGTGCCCGAGCTGGAGCGCCTCGCGCAGCGAGAGCTCGAGCACCTTCTTGGCGCGCGGTGTGAACGGGATGTGCCCGGCGGGCGGGGCCTCGCCCCGGCCGATCATCTGCTCGACCTTTCGCCGGACCACCTTCAGCGAGATGTCGAGCGACTCGAGGGCCTTGGCGGCGACCCCTTCTCCCTCCTGGACGAGCCCGAGCAGGATGTGCTCCGTCCCGATGTAGTTGTGGTTCAACAACCTGGCCTCGTGCTGGGCGAGGACGACCGACCTCCGGGCCCGGTCGGTGAAGCGCTCGAACACGGCCCCACGATAGGGCCCGGCCCTGCTCCGGGGAACCCAAGGGTGTTTTCCTGTAATCGTGCTTACACTGCGGAATAGGCACGGGGGCGCACCCGTTCCTACTGCAGGTGCAACAGCCGATCGGACAGGGAAGAAGGAAGACCCGATGACCCAGCTCGACACGAACGTCCTGCCGCTGCTCCCGCTCACCACCGGCGTGGTGCTGCCCGGCATGGTGGTCACCCTCACCATCGAGAGCGACGACGCCCGGCGGGCGGTCGCCGCCGCCGAGTCGACGGACGGGGATCTCCTCCTCGTGCCTCGGGTCGGCCAGCGCTTCGCGCAGGTCGGCACCGTGGCCAAGGTCGAGGACGTCGGCCGCCTCCAGAACGGGATGGAGGCCCTCGTGATCCGCGGGCTCCACCGGGCCGTGGTGAGCCGCGGGGTCCCGGGCACCGGCGACGCCATCTGGGTCGAGGCCGACCCTCGTCTCGATCCCGACGACGCCACGCCGCGGGCGCGCGAGCTCGGCCGCGAGTACCGCGCGACGCTCGAGAACATCGTCGAGCTCCGCGGGGTCCCGCAGGTCGCCGAGTTCCTCCGCGGCATCTCCGACCCGGGTCAGATCGCCGACACCTCCGGCTACTCGCCGGACCTTTCCTTCGAGCAGAAGGTCGAGGTGCTCGAGACGCTCGACGTCGAGCAGCGCCTCGAGAAGGTGCTCGCGTGGGCCAAGGAGGTCCTCGCCGAGACCGAGTTGAAGGACAAGATCCGGAGCGACGTCCGCGATGGCATGGAGAAGACCCAGCGCGACTACCTCCTCCGACAGCAGATGGAGGCGATCCGCAAGGAGCTCGGCGAGGACTCCGAGGAGAACGTCGTCGAGGAGTACCGCAAGAAGATCGCCGATGCGAACATGCCCGAGGGCGCGCGCGCCGAGGCCGAGCGAGAGCTCGGCCGGCTCGAGCGCACCTCCGAGCAGTCGCCCGAGTACGGCTGGATCCGCACCTACCTGGACTGGATGACCGAGATCCCGTGGGACGTCCGGACCGAGGACAACCTCGACATCGCCCAGGCGCGCGGGATCCTCGACGAAGACCACACCGGCCTCGGGGACGTGAAGGACCGCATCGTCGAGTACCTCGCGGTGCGCAAGCTCCGGCAGGAGCGCGGGCTCGGCCCGGCCGCCGGACGCGGCTCGGGCGCGATCCTGACGCTCGTCGGCCCGCCCGGCGTCGGCAAGACGTCGCTCGGTGAGTCGGTGGCCCGGGCGCTCGGGCGGAAGTTCGTGCGGATCTCGCTCGGCGGGATCCACGACGAGGCCGAGATCCGTGGTCACCGGCGGACGTACGTCGGGGCGCTGCCCGGCCGGATCGTGCGCGCGCTGAAGGAGGCCGGCACCAAGAACCCGGTGATGATGCTCGACGAGGTCGACAAGGTGGGCGCCGACTGGCGCGGGGATCCCTCGAGCGCGTTGCTCGAGGTGCTCGATCCCGCGCAGAACCACACGTTCCGCGACCACTACCTCGAGGTCGACCTCGACCTCTCGGAGGTGCTGTTCATCTCGACCGCGAACGTCTCCGAGACGATCCCGGGCCCGCTGCTCGACCGGATGGAGGTCATCCGACTGGACGGCTACACCGAGGACGAGAAGGTCGCGATCGCGCGGGACCACCTGCTCTCCAGGCAGGAGGAGCGCAACGGGCTGAACCCCGACGAGGTCAGTGTGACCGACGGCGCGATCCGACAGGTCGTCGCCGACTACACGCGCGAGGCCGGCGTCCGCAACCTCGAGCGGGAGATCGGCAAGGTGCTCCGCAAGGTCGCGACCAAGCTCGCGCGCGGCGACGCGCAGGCGCCGATCACGGTCGACGTGGCCGACGTCCGCGAGTACCTCGGCCGGCCGCGGTTCTTCTTCGAAGCCGCGGATCGCACGAGCGTGCCGGGCGTCGCGACCGGCCTGGCCGTGACCGGCACCGGCGGCGACGTGCTGTTCATCGAGGCGACGCGGATCGAGGGCGAGGGGCCCGAGGGCCTGGTGCTCACGGGTCAGCTGGGCGACGTCATGAAGGAGTCGGGCCAGATCGCGCTCAGCTACGTGCGGTCGCACGCCGCCGAGCTCGGCATCGACGCCGACCGGCTGAGCGGGCGGTTCCACGTGCACGTCCCCGCCGGGGCCGTCCCGAAGGACGGGCCGAGCGCCGGCGTCACGATGGTGACCGCGATCGCGTCGCTCCTGGCGGGGACGCCGGTGAAGAGCACGGTCGGCATGACCGGCGAGGTCACGCTCCAGGGTCGCGTGCTCCCGATCGGCGGCGTCAAGCAGAAGGTGCTCGCCGCGCACCGCGCGGGGCTCAAGGAGGTCATCCTGCCCAAACGCAACGAGGGCGACCTCGACGACGTACCCGAGCAGGTGCGCGAGGAGATCGCGTTCCACGCGGTAGAGGCCATCGACGAGGTGCTCGCGATCGCGCTGGAACGCGAGACGGTTGCCGTCGACGCCGCGTAATCTCCTCCGATGCGCGTGACGGTGTTCGGCGCCTCCGGGCGGACCGGTCGGGAGCTGGTGCAGCAGGGGCTGGCCCGCGGCCACCAGATCACCGCGTTCGTGCGCGACGGGTCGAAGCTGGAGGGCGCGGGCGAGGGGCTGGAGGTCGTCCAGGGCGACGCGCGCGACGCCGACGCGGTCGCCCGCGCGGTCGAGGGTCGCGAGGCGGTCGTCTCCCTGCTCTCGCTGTCGGCCGCCGACCGCGAGCCCGAGCTCTCCGAGGCCACCGAGACGGTCATCGAGGCGGCCGGGCTCGCGGGCGCGCGGCGATTCGTCCTGACGGCCAACAACGACGTGTTCGGCGACGACGAGGTGACCGGGGAGTTCGCCGCCCAGGCCCGCGAGCATCGGCGTGACCGGGAGGCCGTGCGAGGCAGCGGGCTGGACTGGACGATCGGGGCGGCGCCGTGGGTGACCGACGACCGCCGGACCGGAAACTACCGGGCGATCGTCGACCAGAAGGCGCCGGCGAAGCGGATCGCCAAGGCGGACTTCGCGACGTTCGCTCTGGACGCGCTCGAACGCGACGATTGGATCGGCCACATCGTCGGCGTCTCCGAGTTCTCCTGACACCCGCGCGTCGGGCGTTCGGGCTACGTCCTGGGCTCGTACCCGGGATCCGGTAGTCGGTCCTACCCCATTGCGACCGATCCGTGGGACGCGAAAGGGCTGCGTCCTTCGGCGATGAATCCTGCCCGTATCGCCGTTCCCTTCGGACCATTGCTTCCCTAGCGTGGTCTCAACCCATGGCCTGACCATCGGGAGAGGAAGGTGGGACGCCATGACCAGTCGGCTTCGGCGGGCGCCACTCATGGTGGCGACGTGTGCCGTGGTCCTGCTCGGTGCCGGGTTGGCGGCAGCGTCGAGCCCGGTCTCGACCGGTGCGATCAACGCCTGCTACGGCAAGTTCGGCGGCTTTCTCCGGGTGATCGGGCCCGGTGAGCGTTGTTTGCGCTTCGAGGTCCCGATCACTTTGAGCACGGGCGGAGGGTCCGGACAGCCCGGCCCGACGGGGCCGACGGGACCCCCCGGACCGGACGGCCCGCAGGGCGAGCCCGGTCCGGCCGGCAAGGACGGGGCTCAAGGCCCGGAAGGGCCGCGAGGCCCCAAGGGCGACGAAGGCCCGGAGGGGCCACAGGGAC
>JBOGVL010000087.1:0-9375 GCA_050692535.1 Actinomycetota bacterium
TACGCGACGCGCTCCTGCTCGGCATGGCTGCGCCGCTCCACCGCGCGGCCGAGCAGGTGGGCCAGCCGGTCGGCCACCGGGGCCAGGCGGAGGTCGTCGCGCACCCGGCCCTTCGGGCGCCCGAGATGCGACGCCGCCACCACGGAGGCCCCTCGGCCGAGCAGCTCGCGGATCGTCGGCAAGCTCGCCCGGATCCGAGCGTCGTCCGTCACGGCACCGTCCTTCAGGGGCACGTTGTGGTCCACGCGCACGAAGACGCGCTGGCCGGCGACGTCCCCGACCTGGTCGAGGGTCCGGAGCCTCACCGAGGGTTCCCGCTAGAGCGCGTCCGCGACCTTCTGGGTCAGGTCGGCGAGACGGCAGGAGTACCCCCACTCGTTGTCGTACCAGCCGATGACCTTGGCGACGTTCCCCGAGGCCATGGTCGAGAGCGCGTCGAACGTGCACGACGCCGAGCTGCCGACGATGTCGCTCGAGACGATCGGGTCGTCGGTGTAGACGAGGCGTCCGCCGGACAGCGGTCCGCTCTCGGACGCCGCCCGGTACGCGGCGTTGATCTCCTCCACGGAGGCCTCGCGCTTGAGGGTCGCGACGAGGTCGGTGACCGAGCCGTCCGGCACCGGCACCCGCATCGACATGCCGTCCATGCGGCCCTTCAGGTGCGGGAGGACAAGGCCGGTCGCCTTCGCCGCGCCGGTCGAGGTCGGGATGATGTTGATCGCCGCCGCCCGCGCCCGCCGGAGGTCCTTGTGGGGCAGGTCCAGGATGCTCTGGTCGTTGGTGTAGGCGTGGATGGTGGTCATGAAGCCCTGCTCGATCCCGAACGCGTCGTCCAGGACCTTGGCCATCGGGGCGACGCAGTTGGTCGTGCACGAGGCGTTGGAGATCACGTTGTGCTGGGCCGAGTCGTAGACGTCGTCGTTGACCCCGAGGACGATCGTGAGGTCCTCGCCCTTGGCCGGCGCGCTGATGATCACCTTCTCGGCGCCGGCGGAGATGTGCTTGTCGGCCTTCTCCCGGTCCGTGAACAGGCCGGTCGACTCGATCACGATCCGCGCCCCGAGCTCCTTCCACCGCAGCTCCGCCGGGTCGCGCACCGCGAGCACGCGGAGCTCGTCGCCGTCGACGCTGATGCCGTTCTCGGAGACCCCCACCGTGCCGTCGAAGGCGCCGAGGACCGAGTCGTACTTCAGGAGATGCGCGAGCGTCGCGGCGTCCGTGATGTCGTTGACGGCGACGAAGTCGAAGTCCATCCCGCGTTGCTTGGCCGCCCGGAAGAAGTTGCGCCCGATCCGCCCGAAGCCGTTGATGCCGACCTTCACGCCCATCGTCGTACCTCCTCGGGAGGGTTCGCCTCACTGTAGCCGATACCCCGAACCCGGCCGGAGGGACCGTGGCCTCGGCGGTTCGGGCCTCGGCCGGTGACTACCGGTCGAGGTCGCGGTGGTCGACGGAGGCCGGGAGACCCTTGTCCTGGAAGAACTGCGCGAGGTCCTCGGTGACGACCACCGAACGGTGACGCCCCCCGGTGCATCCCACCGCGACGGTCAGGTACGACTTCCCCTCCGCAACGAACCCGGGGACCATGAACCCCAGCAGCGAACGGAGTCGCCGCATGAACTCTCGGTACGTCTGCTGTCCCCGCACGTAGGTCCGGACTCGCTCCTCGGTGCCCGGAAGGGGCCGCAGCTCGTCGATCCAGTGGGGGTTGGGCAGGAACCGGCAGTCGATCACGAGGTCGGCGTCCCGGGGGGCGCCGTACTTGTAGCCGAACGAGATCAGCGAGATCTGCAGGCCGGTCTCGGGCCCCGTGTCGGCGAACGCGTCACGGATCCGGTCTCGAAGATCGTGGGGCGTGAGGCCCGACGTGTCGATGATGAGGTCGGCGTCCCCGCGGAGGCTCTCCATCATCAAGCGCTCCTTGCGGATCCCCTCGACGACCCGGTCGGCGGGCGCGAGCGGGTGGCGGCGCCGCGTCGCCTCGTAGCGGTTCACGAGGTCCTCATCGGCCGCCTCGAGGTACAGGATCCGGTACGGGATGCTCAGCTCCTCCAGCTCCTGGAGCGCCCGCGAGAGCTCGCCGAAGAAGACGCCTCCGCGGACGTCGAGGACGATCGCCACCTTGCCCGGCCCCCCCGGCTTGGCCGCGAGCTCGGCCATCTTCGCCAGCAGCGACGGCGGGAGGTTGTCCACGACGAAGTAGCCGAGGTCCTCCAGGCACCTCGCCGCCTCCGATCGGCCGGCACCCGAGAGCCCGGTGATGATCGTGAAGCCCGGCCCCGACGGCCGGCGGCGGGTCCGGCCGGAGGTCGCCGCGGGACGGCGCTCGCGCGTCAGGGCGGGCGGGGTCGTGCGTCCGTCCGTCTGCCGCGTGGTCACGCGCTCTCCCTCCGGACCGCCGAGACCCCGCCGGTGAGGCGCTCGTGCACGGTGCGGGCGACCTCGGGGCCGACGCCCGGCGTGGCGGCGATCTCCTCGACGCTCGCCCGCGAGAGCCGCGCCAGCGAGCCGAACCGCTTCAATAGCGCCTTCTTCCGGGCCGGCCCCACGCCCGGCACGTCGTCGAGCGGAGATGCCAGCGCCCGCCGGGCCCGCTTCTGCCGGTGATAGGTGATGGCGAACCGGTGCGCCTCGTCCCGAAGGTGCTGCAGGACGAAGAGGGCCTCCGATCCTCTGGCGATCACCAGCGGGTCCGGCCGGTCGGGGAAGTAGACCTCCTCGAGGCGCTTCGCGAGGCCGATCGCCGGGATGTGGAGCCCGGACTCGGCCAGCACCTTCGTCGCCACCGAGAGCTGCCCGCGCCCGCCGTCCACGACGAGGAGCGCCGGCGGGTACGAGAACCGCCGCCGCTTCGGCTCGTCCTCGGCCCGCTCCTTCCGCAGCCGGGCGAACCGCCGGCGGAGCATCTCCGCCATGCTCGCGAAGTCGTCCTGGCCGGGGACGCCCTTGATCTCGAACCGCCGATAGTCCGGGCGCTTCGGGAGCCCGTCCTCGAAGACCACCATCGACCCTACCGTGTCGGTGGCCCCGAGGTTGGAGACGTCGTAGCACTCGATCCGAAGCGGAGCCTGCTCGAGCCCGAGGAGCCTGCCGAGCTCGGACAGCGCCCTCGACCGGGCGCCGAAGTCGGAGGCGCGCCGCAGCTTGTGCCGCTGGAAATGCTCGCGGGCGTTCTGGACGACGGTTTCCATCAGCTTGCGCTTGGCCCCACGCTCGGGGACCGCGAACGTCACGCGTCCGTCCCGCCGGTCCGTGAGCCACGCCGTGAGCAGGTCGGCGTCCGCGGGGACCTCGGGCACGAGGATCCGGGGCGGGACCTCGGACCGCTCCATGTAGAGCTCTCGTACGAACGAGCCGACGAGCTGCGCGCGGTCGAGCTCCTCGACGCGGTCCGCGACCCAGCCCTTGCGACCCTTCACCCGTCCGCGCCGGACGAAGAAGGCCTGGATGGACGCCTCGAGATCGTCTTCGACGAGGCCGATGACGTCGAGATCCTCGGGCTGCGTCAGGACCATCTCCTGGTTCTCGAGCGCGCGGCGGGCCGCGACCAGCTGATCCCGGAGCTTGGCGGCCAGCTCGTACTCCTCCCGCTCGGACGCCTCGCGCATCTCGCGCTCGAGGCGCTGGAGGACGGGGCGCTCGTTGCCCGCCAGGAAGTCGGCGAGCGCGTCGACGTGCGCCCGGTACCCCTCCTCCGTCACGCCGGTGACCTCGGGCACGCAGGGCCCGGCGCAGCGCCCAATGTCGTAGTAGAGGCAGGGCCGGCGGGCCCGGGCGCGCTGGTCGAAGAACGCGTTTGAGCAGGTCCGGACCGGGAAGACCCGGGTGAGCGCGTCGAGGGTCTCCCGGATCGCGTAGGCGTGCCCGAACGGCCCGAAATACCGGACGTTCTTGCGCTTGGCGCCGCGGAGCACCTGCGCCCGCGGCCACCGCTCGCCGACCGTCAGCGCGAGGTACGGGTAGGACTTGTCGTCGCGGTACCGGACGTTGAACCGCGGCCGGTGCTCCTGGATCAGGTTGAACTCGAGCATGAGCGCGTCGACCTCGCCCGAGGCCACGATCCACTCCACCGACCGCGCCGAGCTCATCATCGCGTCGGTCCGCGGGTGCAGGTCCCGGACCCAGTAGTTGGCGAGCCGCTTGCGCAGCGATCGTGCCTTCCCCACATAGACGACCCGGCCGTCCTCGTCCCGGAACAGGTAGGCGCCGGGCACGTCGGGGATGGAGGAGGTCTCGGGGCGGGGGACGCTCACCCGGTCATCGTAGCGCGGAGGTCTGCCGGGTCCCGGAGCGGCGGCGCCGAGGGACGTCGAGCTCAGCCCGTGGAGCCGGTCGCCCCGGTGGTCCCGGTGCTGCCGGTCGCGCCGGTGGTGCCCGTCGAGCCGGTTCCGCCCGTCGTACCCTCTCCGCCGCCGCCGTCCCCACCACCACCGCCGCCTCCGCCGCCGCCGACGACGTTCCACGCCCCGTTCATGGTCGTCGGGTGCACGTCACACTGGAAGTAGTACTCGCCGACCTCGAGGGCCGGGACGTCGTACGTCGCCTGGCCCGGCCCGGTGAAGGGGGGCTCCTGGAGGATCGGGTTCGTCACCTCGTCCGCGCTCGGGTAGATCGCGACGTTGTGCTGGGCCGCGTCCTGGTTGTCGAACTCGATCGTGACGGCCTCGTCGGGAGGCGCGTCCACGCAGGTCACGTCAAACGTCAGCCCGAGGGCCGTGATCGCCACGACGCCGTCGGCGGGCTGCGCGCACTCGCCGTCCGGGGGTTGCTGCGGCGGGGGCGGGCCGGACGGCTCGGGGCTCGGAACCGCGATCGCGAGCCCCTCGAGCTCGGCGTAGGCCCCCACGAGGAGATCCTGGTTCACCGTGTCGTACCAGGCCAGGTAGGCGTTCGAGCCGTCGGGGGTCACCGCGACCGAGGGCATCGAACCGCGCTCCGTGTCCGCGCCCGTCTCGATCGGCGTGAGCTCGGCGCCGTCGCCCGAGGCGAACCCCACGCCGTCGGCGGCGTCGACCCAGGCGACCCAGGCGGCCCCCGAGTCGTCCACGGCGACCGACGTCTCGGCGCCGTCGGTCTCGGCGGACCCGTCCGACACGGCGGCCACGGTCGAGACATCGAAGGGACCCGACGCCGGACCCGTCGCCAGGTGTACCTCCCCGCCCGAGTAGTAGGCGAGCGCGATCCCCTGCTCCGTCGCCACGCCGGAGAGCCCCTGCCCGCCGCCGCCCTCGACGTCGACGTTCACCCACCCGTTCTCGCCGTCGTTGATCGCCACCTCGACCGTCCCCCCGGACGCGAACGCGACCGCGGGGCCGTCCGTCGTGGCGACCACGGCGGTCCGGCATGCGTCGCAGCCGGCGGCCCCGGCGACGGTGTCGATCTGCCACCGATCGCCGTCGGGGGTGGCGAGCTCGACCGAGGCCGACGCCGACGTCGACGTGAGGAACGCGATCCACGGGGTCCCGTCCACGACCGCGATCGACGGACCTACCGGCGGCGTGCTCGTGACCTTGCTGATCTCGAACGGCGTCGTCGAGGCGGGGTCGGACGAGCCGGTGGCGTAGAACAGGCCGCGCACCGAGCCCCAGATCACATGCAGCGTGGCCCCGTCGGCGACCACCTGGAGGCCGGTGACGTTGCGCGCGCTGAGGTCGGCGACGGACTCCTCGAAGCCGGGGTTGAAGGCGACGTTCACGCTGGGGATCGCCTCCGGGAGCGCGGCCGCGCCCCGAGTCCAGATCCCGTCCGAGCTGGCCGTGGTCAGCAGCACGCCCGGGAGGCTCGGCGCGGTCACGGGCCGCGTCTGCGGGATCTCGCCCTCCTCGACCGCCTCCTCGAACCCGAAGTACGCCACCACGGGAAGGCCCTCGGGGTTCACGCTCACCGAGGCGTCGACGCCGGCGTCGTTGAGCGGATCGGCGACGAACGGTACGAACCGCTGACCGGAGCCGAACTCGACCTCGGGGCTGGGGGGTTCGGAGCACGTGGCCGCGAAGAGCGCCGGAACGAGGGCGAGCGGCAGCAGCTTCCTGGTCATGCGGGGCTGAATCCTAACAAGGACTCGCCGCCGGACGGGCAGCGCCTAGGCGTCGCGACGGGCCCCGACCGGCTCGAGCGGCAGCGTACCCAGCACCTCCGCCAGGAAGCGGCCGGTGTGCGAGGTCGGATGGCCGGCGACGGACTCGGGCGGCCCGGCGACGACAATCTCCCCCCCCGCGTCGCCGCCCTCGGGCCCGAGGTCGACGATCCAATCGGCGGTCTTCACGACGTCGAGGTTGTGCTCGATCACCAGCACCGTGTTCCCCTGTGCGACGAGCCGCTGCAGGACGTTCAGGAGCTTGCGCACGTCCTCGAAGTGCAACCCGGTCGTCGGCTCGTCGAGCAGGAAGAGCGTGTTGCCCGTCGCGCGCTTCTGGAGCTCGGACGAGAGCTTGATCCGCTGCGCCTCGCCGCCGGAGAGCGTGGGCGCCGGCTGCCCGAGCTTGACGTACCCGAGCCCGACGTCCGAGAGCGTCTGCAGGTGGCGCTTGATCACCGGGATGTTCTGGAAGAACTCGAGCGCCTCGTCGACGCTCATCTCGAGGACGTCGGCGATGGAGCGGTTCTTGTACCGCACCTCCAGGGTCTCGCGGTTGTACCGGTGTCCCTTGCACACCTCGCACGTCACGTAGACGTCGGGCAGGAAGTGCATCTCGATCTTGATCTGGCCGTCGCCGGCGCAGTTCTCGCAGCGGCCGCCCCGGACGTTGAAGGAGAACCGTCCCGGCTGATACCCGCGAACGCGCGCCTCGGGGACCTGGCTGAAGAGCGTGCGGACGTGGTCGAAGACGCCGGTGTACGTGGCGGCGTTGGACCGGGGCGTCCGGCCGATGGGTGACTGGTCGATGTCGATGACCTTGTCGACCCGCTCCCACCCGACCATCCGGCGATGTTTGCCCGGCAGCGCTCGCGACCGGTACACCTTCTGCATGAGCGCGCGGAGGAGCACCTCCTGGACGAGGGTCGACTTGCCCGAGCCGCTCACGCCCGTGACGCTGACGAACAACCCCAAGGGGATCTCGAGGTTGATGTTCTTCAGGTTGTGCTCCCGCGCCCCGAGGACCTTGAGCCACGCCTCGCCCGGCGAGCGACGCACCTCCGGCGTCGGGATCACGCGCCGACCCGAGAGGAACAGGCCGGTGAGCGAAGTCTCGCTCTCGAGCAGCCCCTTGAGATCGCCCGAGTACACGATCTCTCCTCCTGCGGCGCCCGCGCCGGGACCGATGTCCACCACGTGGTCGGCCGCGTCGATCGTCGCCTCGTCGTGCTCGACGACGATCAGCGTGTTCCCCAGATCGCGGAGCCGCAGCAGCGTGTCGATCAGGCGGCGGTTGTCGCGCTGGTGCAGGCCGATCGAGGGCTCGTCCAGGATGTAGAGCACGCCGACCAGCCCGCTCCCGATCTGGGTCGCGAGCCGGATCCGCTGCGCCTCGCCGCCGGCCAGCGTGGCCGACCCACGCGAGAGCGTCAGGTAGTCGAGCCCGACGTCGACGAGGAACTGCAACCGTTCGCGGATCTCCTTGAGCAGGCGCTCCGCGATCATGTGCTCGCGCTCGCTGAGCTCGACGGTCTCGGTGAACCCGAGCGTGTCGCGGATCGACCGGTCGGTGAGCTGGGCGATGTTCAGGCCGCCGACGGTGACTGCGAGGGTTTCGGGCTTGAGGCGCGCGCCGCCGCAGGAGCGGCACGGGATCTCGCGCATGAACTGCTCGAGCTTGTCCCGCTGGCTCTCCGAGTCCGTTTCCGAGTGCCGGCGCTCGACCGCCGGAAGGACGCCCTCGTACGTGGTCCAGTACGACCGCGTCCGGCCGTACCGGTTCTTGTACCGGACGAAGACCTCCTCGGCCGAGCCCCCGAGCAGGACGTCCTTGGCCTTCTTGGAGAGCTTCTTCCACGGCGTCCGCATCGAGAACCCGTGCCCCTCGGCCACCGCCTCGAGCACCCGGTACCAGTACTCGAGTCGCGAGCCGGCCCAGGGGGCGATGGCGCCGTCCTCGATGGACAGGTCCGGGTCCGGCACGACGAGCTCGGCGTCGACCTCGAGCCGCGTGCCGAGCCCGTCGCAGGTGGGGCACGCGCCGTAGGGCGAGTTGAACGAGAAGTTCCGCGGCTGGAGCTCGTCGAAGGACAGGCCGTCGTACGTGCAGGCGAGCGACTGGCTGAACGTCTGCACGTCCTCGCCGTCCTGCGTCTGGACGGCGATCGCGGCCATCCCCTCGGCGAGGCCGAGCGCCGTTTCGATGGAGTCCGCCACCCGCCGACGGATGTCGGGCTTGGCGACGAGGCGGTCGACGACGACCTCGATCGTGTGCTTGTAATTCCGCGGCAGCCGGATCTGCTCGGCCAGGTCGCGCACGTCGCCGTCGATCCGCGCACGCACGAACCCCTTCTTCGCCAGCTCCTGGAGGAGCTTCTCGTACTCGCCCTTGCGCCCGCGGACCACCGGTGCGAGCACCTGGAAGCGCGTCCCCTCCGGTAACTGCATCACCTGGTCGACGATCTGCTCCGGCGTCTGCCGGCCGATCGGGCGGCCGCACTTGGGGCAGTGGGGGTGGCCGATCCGCGCGTACAAGACCCGGAGGTAGTCGTAGATCTCGGTGATGGTGCCGACGGTCGAGCGAGGGTTCTTCGACGTGGACTTCTGGTCGATCGAGATCGCCGGGGAGAGGCCCTCGATGAAGTCGACGTCCGGCTTCTCCATCTGCCCGAGGAACTGCCGCGCATAGGCGGACAGCGACTCCACGTAGCGTCGCTGGCCCTCGGCGTAGATCGTGTCGAAGGCGAGCGAGCTCTTTCCGGAGCCGGACAGGCCCGTGAACACGATCAGTCGGTCGCGGGGAAGCTCGACCGTGACGTTCCTGAGGTTGTGCTCACGGGCGCCGTGAATCACAAGCGTGTCGGTACCCACGGGGGCATTCTACGGGCGCCTCGGACAACGCTCCCCCGCCCCTCCATCAAGGGAGCATCCCGGGTGGTCGATGGCTCGAGACATGGGTGCGCTGGCCGGATCGATGCGGGCGCGGGTCGCGCCCGAGCGCCGCTGGCCTCCGACGGCGGACCCCGAAGGCGTCGACCTCTCGACCGGGGCCGTCCTCGGCATCCTGGCCGGCGTCTTCCTGGCCGAGCTCCTCGCGTACGTGGCGACCGCCGGGAGCGTGCTCCCCGCCGTCTCTCCGTTCGGTTCTCCGAACGAGACCGCGACACGGCTGCTGGTCGTCCCGGCCGCGATCTCGGCCGCGATCTCGCTCGGCCTCGTGCTGCTGCTCGGATGGCGGCGCGCGGCGGGCCTGGCTCTCGGCTCGATGTCGCCCTGGGGGGTCGTGCCGCTCGTCATCC
>JBOGVL010000088.1:0-9363 GCA_050692535.1 Actinomycetota bacterium
CGATCGCGCCGACCCGGCAGGCGCCCGCGCCGACGGGCAACGTGCCGGAGCCGAAGAAGGGCGCCGAGGAGAAGCACCGGCTCCTCGCGCTCGTGCCGCCCGAGGGCATCCAGCGCGTCGAACGCGAGCAGGGCGACCGGATCAACGTGTGGCCGCACCTGCTGATCGAGGAGTTCGTCGCCCTGCTCATCATGACCGTCGGCCTGGTGATCTTCTCGACGTTCGTCAACGCCCCACTTCGGGAGCTCGCCAACCCCAACCTCACGCCGAATCCCTCGAAGGCGCCGTGGTACTTCCTCGGGCTGCAGGAGCTGCTGCGCTACTTCCACCCGATGGTGGCGGGGGTGCTCTTCGCGCCGACCCTCGTGCTCCTCGCCCTCGCGGTCGTCCCGTTCGTCGACCGCAACCCGAGCACCAAGCCCGGCGACCGCAAGCTCGCGATCACGCTGTTCACGATGTTGATGATGTTCGGCGCGACCCTCACGATCATCGGTTCCTTCTTCCGCGGCACCGGATACAACTGGGTCTGGCCGTGGGCACAAGGGGTGTTCTTCGAGCTGTGACGCCCGTCCTCGCCCTCTCGAGCGGCACGGTCGCGGCCATCGTCGTGATCGTGATCATCGACCTGTTCGCGATCGCCTTCGGGCTGTCCTTCGTTCGAGCCAGGCGCGAGCAGCGAGCGGCCGAGGCCGCCGCCACGGCGGCCGCGTTGGGACAACCCGCCCCCAAGACGCCGAAGCCGGTCAGCCGTCGCGAGTTCTTCCGCCGCTCGCTCGTCGCCTCCCTGCTCGTCTACGGTGCGCAGTTCGGGGGAGCGAGCCTCGCGTTCCTGTGGCCCAACCTCAAGGGCGGGTTCGGTTCGGTGATCAACGCCGGAAAGATCGACGAGGTCCGCAACGCCATCGGCGAGCAGCCCTTCTACTCGGGCACCGGACGCTTCTACATCGTGCGGTACGACGGACGGCCCTCCGACGACATCGACTATGAGGCCGAGGGTGTCGCGACGGACGGCCTCATGCCCCTGTACCAGCGGTGCGTGCACCTCGGGTGTCGAGTCCCGTTCTGCGCGCAATCGCAGTGGTTCGAGTGCCCGTGTCACGGGTCGAAGTACAACACCGCGGGTGAGTACAAGCTGGGCCCGGCGCCGCGGGGGATGGACCGCTTCAAGATGACGGTGTCCGAGTCCGGCGACGTCCTCGTCGACACGTCCGAGGTGATCCTCGGGCCACCGCGCGGGACGGACACGCTCCGTCGGCCGCAGTCGGGCCCCTTCTGCGTGGCGCCGGGATGATCGCGCTTTCGCGGGCCCAGGGCGTGATCCTGGCGGTCGGCGGCGCGATCTTCGTCGCCGTGGCGGGCGGGGTGCTCTTCCTGCGCGGGCGCCGGGCGGCCGTCTCGGGCCCGGACATCCCACGCGGCATGCGGCCGGGTCCCTCGGACGCCGACCTCGAGACTCCGCTGCTCCAGAAGCTTCAGGGCTGGGGCGTCCTGATGGTCGTGTTCCTCGTCGTGTGGGTCCCGGCAACCTGGCTCTTCGAGCCCGACGTCAACCTCGACCAGGAGCGTGCGCTGACGACCAACTCGATCCACCGCGGAAGCCTCTCGGTGGAGCTCTTCACCGAGGAGAACCAGGCGGGCGTCGGATGCGTGCAGTGTCACGGCCCGACACTCGAGGGCTCCGTCATCCTGGACACCCAGACCCAGACGCCCGTCGTGACGCCCAACCTGACGACGGTCTGCGGCGGCCCGTTCACGGGTCACGGCGCGATCTACAGCCTCAACGACATCTACACAACAATCGAGCAGGGCCGAAACCTCATGCCGTCGTGGAGCATCCGGTACGAGGGGGCCCTGAACGACCAGCAGATCAACGACATCGTCAACTACGTCGTCAGCATCCAGGATGAGGAGCTGGTGCCGAACGACCGAAACGTCTGCACCAACCCGGACGCCCAGACCGCCGCGGTCGAGGAGTTCCTCAACGGCCAGCTGGCGAATAAACCTCCGGCCACGGACAACGTGGAACTCTGATGCCGGCCGAGACCTGCCTCGGGTTCGAGATCTCGTGCGAGACGTTGCTCAAGGGCGGCCTCACGACCGTCATGGGGTTCGTTCTGTTCGTAGGGAGCGTCCTGTTGGTCCTCTCTGCGGTGTTCGGCCGGCGGATGGGCTACCTCGTCCTCGCCGTGGGGTTCTTCGGCTGGATGATCCTGCTCTCGGCGCTGTGGACGTTCGGCTTCTACTCGCAGGGGCCGGACACGCCGGTCAACCTCGGCCCGCGCGGGGCGGAGCCCACCTGGGTCGTCGAGTCCCTGGGCACGGACCCGGAGCCCGTCTACGACGCGTTCGCGACCTATCCGGACGGGGACGAGTGGCGGGTGCCGGGGACCAACGACAACGACACCTCGTCGGTGCAGAGCGCCACGACGGCCGCCCAGGGGTTCCTGGCCGAGCAGACGAACGAAGAGCTGGGGCTCGGGATCCACGAGCCCGGGGCGGTACAGACGACGGACTTCACCGTCGAGAACGTGCGGTTCGCGACGGACGGGGACGTCTCGCTGGCGGCGGCGCAGGCCTACTTCACCGGCGGCGGGCCGCGGGTGACCCTCTTCATGCGGCACGACTCCGGGAGCGTCAACCGGTACTCCTGGATGTTCCTCATCGGCTCGACGCTGGGGTTCGCGATCCACTTGCCGTTCTTGGACCGGGCGGAGCGCCAGCGCAAGGAGATCCTGACGGGCGGGACCGCCCCGCCATGGTACGGACCCGCCTAGGAGGCTGCGATGCTCGCTCAGGAAGCCGCGAAGCTGATCGACCAGGGCTCGGTCCAGTTCATCCTGTTCGGGGTCATGGTCCTGGTCATCTTCATCGTGATGTGGTTCACGATCGCGAAGTAGCGGCGCCCGCCGCCCTCCCTCTTCGCTTCACGTCGGCCAGCGCAGCCTTGCGCTGCTCGTAGTACGTGAGGATCTGCAGCTCGACGGCGAGGTCCACCTTGCGGACGGAGACGCCCTCGGGCACGGCGATCGCCACCGGCGCGAAGTTGAGGATCGAGCGGATCCCCGCGTGGACCATCGCGTCGGCGACCTTCTGCGCCGCGGTCGCCGGGGTCGAGATGACGCCGATCAGGGCCTCGTGCTCGTTCGCGATCGCCGGCAGGTCCTCGATCCGACGGATCCGCAGGTCCCCGACCGCCTCGCCGACCTTGGCGGGGTCGTTGTCGACCAGCGCCGCGGTCCGGAACCCTCGCTGGGCGAACCCCCGGTAGTTGGCGAGCGCGTGGCCCAGGTTGCCGATCCCGGCGATCACGATCGGCCAGTGCTGGGTCAGGCCGAGCTCGCGTCGGATCTGGTGGATGAGGTACGCGACGTCGTACCCCACCCCACGGGTCCCGTACGAGCCGAGGTGTGACAGGTCCTTGCGAACCTTCGCCGAGTTCACGCCCGTGGCCTCCGCGAGGGCCCCCGAGGACACGGTCGGAAGACCGTTCTCGGCGATCTCGACGAGGGCCCGGAGGTAGATGGGCAGGCGCCCGACCGTGGCCTCCGGGATCGGCCGCTCCGTCACGGCCAGGGATGATAGTGCAATCGTGAAGCCTCTTCACGATTGCACGAGCGGTCCGGCGGCGGTCAGCCTGCCGGCTTGTGGGCCCGGACGATCGCGCCGTACATGCGGTCGACCATCTCGTGGGTGGGGTCGACCGAGACGTCCACGAACCCGGCGCCCAGGAGCTCCTCGCCGTACTCGGCGAACGAGAGGGCTCCCGCGATGCAGCCGACGTGGCTGCCGCGCTCCGAGCGCTCCTCGGGAGAGAGATCATCCGCGGACACGACGTCGCTGATCCCGAGCCGGCCGCCCGGCCGAAGCACCCGGAACATCTCCGCGACGACCTTCGACTTGTCCGTCGAGAGATTGATCACGCAGTTCGAGATGATCACGTCGACGCTCGCGTCGGGCAGGGGCACGTCCTCGATGAAGCCCTTCAGGAACCGGACGTTGGTCGCCCCAGCCGCCCGGGCGTTGGACCGCGCGAGCTCGAGCATCTCGTCGGTCATGTCGAGGCCGTACGCCGCGCCGGTCGGACCGACGCGCCGGGCCGAGAGCAACACGTCGATCCCGCCCCCGGAACCGAGGTCGAGCACGACCTCGCCCTCGCGAAGGTCGGCGACCGCGGTGGGGTTCCCGCACCCCAGGCTCGCCAGGACGGCTTCCTCGGGGAGCTGCGTTCGCTGCGTCACGTCGTAGAGCTGGACGCCGAGGCCGTCGCCGGGGTCGCAACAGCCGGCGACCTCGTCCCAGTCGTTGGCGGCCATGCCGTCCTTCACGACTCGGGCGGCCGCCGCGTACCGGTCCCGTACCTGCTCACGCAGTTCGCTCATGCGTCCGCTCCTTCTCGATCGAACCGGAGGACGTGACCGAGGCGCCGCACGGCCTCCTCGGTGAGGGAGTAGAAGGCCCACCGGCCCCGCTGCTCCCGGTGTACGAGGCCGGCGTCGCTCAGGATCCTCAGGTGGTGACTGACGGTCGGCTGGCCGAGCCCAAGCGGCCCGGTCAGGTTGCAGACACAGGCCTCGGAGCCCTCCGCGTTCGCGAGCTGCGACAACAGCCGGAGGCGCGCGGGGTCGGCGATCGCCTTCAGGGTCGCCGCCATCTCCTCGGCCTCGTCGGCGCCGAGGGGGGCGCGAAGCATCTGCGGGCAGCAGCCCTGGTCGATGACCCCGAGGACCCTCACGCGGACATATTGACAAGCATCGATGGGTTCGTCAACGTATCGACCGACTTCGATGAGAGGAGGTGCGCTCGATGATCCTCGACGACTGTTGCCCGGAGGGCTGCGTCCCCGGCTGCTGCTGACGCCGTGAGCTCGCGTTCGAGCCGGGGCCTGATCACCCCCTGCTCGGACGCCCTCACCGGCCACCCGCCCCGGGATCCCGCACGGCTTCCGCGAAGGCCCGGCGCTCGAGCCGCACTTCGAAGACTTCCTCCCCGTCCACGAGCACGACCGGGATGCGGATCCCGTACTCGAGCTCCAGGGCGTCGTCGCCGCTCACGTCGACCTCCTCGAATGTGAACGGGGTCCGCTCCCGCTCGCCGAGGATCACCTCGCGGGCGTCGTCGCAGAGGCCGCAGCCCGGCCGCGAGTACATCAGGACCTGGCGCACGGCCGGGCATCCTACGGCCTCGTGGAGGGAGCGGCCGGGCCACATCCTGAAAGGGTGCGTTCGGGCGGCTGTGGTAGGAAACCCCGATGCGGGACGAGGACGTTCAGGACCTCGAGCTCCACCGGCGCCTCTCGAGCGGCGACCGGGGGGCCTTCGACGAGCTGTACCGGCGGTACGGCCCCGCCGCCTACGGGCTCGCGCTGCGGATCACCGCGCAGGAGGCGCTCGCGCAGGAGGTCGTCCAGGACGCCTACCTCGCGCTGTGGCGAGCCCCCGAGGCCTTCGATCCCGCGCGGGGGGCGTTTCGGTCATTCTTCCTGTCGCTCGTCCACCATCGGGCCGTCGACGCGGTCCGGCGAGAGGAGCGGCTGCGCCGCCGAACCGAGCGGGCGTCGAACCTCGAGCCGGTTCGTGGCGAAGATGTTGCGGACGAGGTCGTCGAGAGCGCCTACCTCCGGGTTCGGAGCAAGCAGGTTCGCGAGGCGCTCACGACCCTGCCCCCGGAGCAGCGGCAGGTGATCGAGCTGGCATACTTCGGCGGCTACACGCAGACCCGGATCGCCGAGGCCCTCGGCATCCCGGTGGGAACGGTGAAGACGCGGACCCTCGCGGCGATGCGCAAGCTGCGGCGGGCCCTCTCCCGGGAGGACTGAGTGACCGAGGACCACGAGCGGATCGAGGAGCTGCTGGCCGGCTACACGTTGCTCTCGCTGGACGGCGAGGACGCGACGGAGGCCGATCGAATCCTCGCCGAGCACGTGCCCTCCTGCTTCACGTGCCGTCAGGCGCTCTCGGACTTCCAGGGCCTCGCGGGCGACCTCGCCCTCGGAGCGGATCCGATCCCGCCGCCCGACCTCCTGCTCTCCCGGCTCCATCGTGCACTGGACGACGTGCCGCTCTCGGGCCGCCGGTCGCGCCGGGGTTCGTTCGTCGCGATCGCGGCGAGCGTCGTCGCCCTCGTGGCGATGGGCGGGCTCTCGTTCGTGATGGCCGGCCGGGCGAACCAGGCCGAGGACGAACGCGGGCTCGCCCTCGAGCTCCTCACGTTGATGCGCTCCCCCGGTGTCGCGCCGGTGAACCTCGATCCTCAGGGAAGCGCGCCGTCAGCATCCGGTTTCGTCGGCGTCCCGGCTCCCGACGTCCGCCGCTTCTACCTCGCCGCCGACGTCTGTCCCGAGCCGGCGCCCGGGCACGCGTATCAGCTCTGGCTCGGCGACCAGGGCTCGTTCACGCCGGTCGGCGACATGTTCGTGCCCAACGGCGGCTCCGTCCTGATTCGGCTGACGGTCGACGTCGCGCGGTACGACGAGATCCTGATCACCGAGGAGATCGCGGGTTCGCCCCCGGACGCGCCGAGCACCGACGGCCGGTCCTGGCGCGCCGCCCTCGCGTAGCCTGCGCCTCGCTCAGAGCTGCGACGCGCCGTTCACGGTCAAGACGAGCCCGAGCAGGGCGATCGCCGCCGCGGACCCGAGCGGCACGAGCCGGACGAGGCGGCCCGACATCCGACGCGACACGAGATCGCGCGCGCGAAGCGCGAGGACACCCACGACGACGAGCGCGGCCGCCAGACCCAGGCTGAACGCCCCGATCAGCGCGAGCCCGTACGCCGCCCGGTGCAGCGCGACCGCGGCGAGCAGGACGACGAGCGCCGTCGGCGACGGGAGAATCCCTCCGGCCACCGCGAGCGCCGTCAACCCTCGGCGAGAGAGGACGGGGGCGTCGGGGGCCGCGTAGGGGTGGGCGTGATCCTCGTGGTCGCCCGCGTGGTCGTGGTGATGGACGCGATGCTCGCGGCCGCGGAACCGCCCCCACTCGCCGAGCCGCGCGAGCAGCAGGCCGGCGCCGAGGCCCAGGGCGATCAACCCCGACGCGAGTCCCAGCCACGGGTACACGCGCTCGGGCGCGAACACCGAGGTCGCGGTCAGCACCACGAATCCGAGCGCGAGCACCGAGGCCGTGTGCATGAGGGCGACCGCGCCGCCGACGGCGATCGCCTGGCGCGCCCGCCCGCCGCCCGCCACCAGGTACGCCGCCATCAGCGTCTTGCCGTGGCCCGGCCCGAGGGCGTGGAGGGCGCCGAAGCCGAAGGCCAGGGCCAGCGCCGCGAACATCAGCGGCCCGGTGCGGTCGAGGAGGTCGGCGAACGCGCCGCCGGCGACGCCCGGCCGAACCCCTGACGAGGTCGCATCGTCGTCGATCGTTGCCGTCGGGGCACCCGTCCCGGGCGCGAAGGAGACGCGCGCCTCGCGAACGTCGAGCGGGCTGGAGAGCAGGTCCTCGGGATAGCTCCGGAGTCGGTCCGTGGAGCTCGTGGCCGGGACGTCCGAATCCACGAGCGCCACACCGTCGACCGCGGTCGCGGTGACCTCGTGCCATCCGACGCGCTCGGAGAAGTTCGAGTCCCGGAACACGATCGCTCCCTCCGCCCCCACCGGCGCCTCGAACACCGCCTCCAGGCGAAGGACGTCGAGCCCGCCCTGGCCCGGCAGGAGCTCGACCCGGGCCGAGGCGACCGCGAGCGCGACCGGGCGGCCGTCGACCGCGAGCGTCAGCCCCTCGAGCAGCGCTCCGGCGCGATCCACGGCCCACGCGGAGGGTTCGGCTCCGCTCACGTCGCCGTCGGCGTCGAGCTCGGGCAACACCTGGACCGTCGGGATCTCGGCGAGGTCGAGAACGTAGTCCAGTCGCACCGCCCCCGGCGACAGGACGATGCCGGCGGAGGTGTTGACCGTGAAGTTGCCGAGCGGGTGCGCGATCGCGACGGCCGGGACGAGCAGCACCCACGCCACCACGCCGAGGACCGGCAGCGTGTGTCGGAGTGTCCGCTTCATCGTCCGGCCGCGAGCTCGGCGAGCACCCGCTCGGCGATCGGGGCGTGGACGATCGAGAAGTGGGGGTTCGTCGCCAGCGCCTCGAGGAGGAGGCCCCGCGCCGCTTCGTCGCGTCCACGCGCCCGTTCGATCATCCCGGCGTGGAAGAGGAAAGTCGCGGTGCGCGTCCCGAGCGCGAGCGCCCGGTTCATGATCCGCGCGGCCTCGTCGTACCGGCCGTTCGCGGCGAGCGCCCACGCGTAGGCGTCGGCCACGTGCACGCTCCGGCGCCGCGCCCACTCGGCCTCCGCGGCGTCGAGCGCCGAGACCGGCGACCCGTGGTCGGCGTCGAAGAGCGCGATCTCGAGATCGACGTTGACCCCGTTCGACTCCGCGAGTGCCCGCGTCGCCTCGACGACCGCGAACTGCTCCCGGGCGAGGTCGTCCCGTCCCGATGCCGCGTAGAGGTCGCCCAGAGCGGCGGCGTACTCGACGGAAGGGTACGCGGCAACGACCTCCCGGTAGCGCCGGATCGCGAGCTCGACGTCGCCGGTCGCCCACGCGACCTTGGCCAGGCCGGCGAGGTTGGGAACGAACCGCGGATCGAGCTCGAGACCACGATCGAACCACGCTCGCGCGGACGCGACGGCACCGCGGCCGAACTCCAGCTCGCCGAGTTGCTGGGCGGCCCACGCGGCGTCCGCCGGCGACCCGGCGCTGTCGAAGGCACGTCGCATGCCGTCGATCGCGCCGGCGACGTCGCCGAGCAACTCTCGCGCGTACGAAACCCGGGCGTAGGATGCGAGGCCGGGTCGCGTGTCCACCATGGTCTGGAAGGTGACGAAGGCGTCGTCGTACCTGCCGAGCTCGAGCTGCGCGTCCCCGATCACGCCATAGACGTCCGCGTCGTAGGGGTTGAGGGCCTCGGCCTCGCTCCCGAGTTCGAGCGCCGCCTCGAAGTCGTGTCGCGCGAGCGCGAGCGCGCCGAGCCCCAGCAGCGCGTCGACGTTGTCCTCGCCGTGCAGCCGGACGGACTCGCGGAGCGCGCCCTCCGCCTTCGGGTACCAGGAGGGGTCGGCCGAGACACGCGCCTGCGCCACGTAGGCGAGTCCGAGGGTCGCGAACCCGCGCCAGTCGTCGGGCGCCTGCCGGAGGCGCTCCTGGAGCGCGGCGATCGACGCCTCGAGCGACCCGGCCGCG
This sequence comes from Actinomycetota bacterium, assembly GCA_050692535.1. Classification (GTDB taxonomy): domain Bacteria; phylum Actinomycetota; class UBA4738; order UBA4738; family HRBIN12; genus CALGFI01. The sequence continues at coordinate 9,176 of JBOGVL010000088.1, forward strand.
ACCGCCGGCCGCAGCAGGGCCGAATCCGACGGCGCCGCAGCGAGCGCGCCGTCACCCGGATCGGTCGCGTCGCTCCCGCGCGGGATCAGGGCCGCAGCCCCCACCAACAGCGCGAGCGCCGTGATCACCACGGCACCCGCCTTCGCAACTGCCTTCATCCCGCTCCTCCAGCGTCGTGCGGGGAGGGG
>JBOGVL010000089.1:0-9295 GCA_050692535.1 Actinomycetota bacterium
GTCGCGGGGGGGTCCTCCCGAGAAACCACGATCCGTCTCGCGCCGGTCGTCCCGCCGGTCGGAGCGTTCGGCCTGCGGCCGCTCCGGTCGCCGGACGTCGCCGTTGCCGGCGCCCTCCGCGGCGTCGACGCGGGTGTCGCCGTTGCCGGCGGGCTCCGCCGGACGCTCCTCGGTAGCGTCCGGCGCGACGGACCTCGGCGGGGCCGACGCGCCGTTCGCGTGCGACAGGATCCGTTCGATCAGATCGGCCTTCTTGAGGCCCTTGTGCCCCTCGATCCCGAGGTCGGACGCGATCTGATGCAGCTCGGACGCGACCTTTCCCTCGAGGGTGCTCTTCTCCATGGTGGCCACTCAGGCTCCTTTCTCCAGGTCCCCCTGGAGCGCCTTCCAGTCTTGAAGGAACTTGTCCAACCCCGCGTCGGTGAGCGGGTGCTTCACGAGCTGCTTGAACACGGCGAACGGCATCGTCGCGATGTCGGCGCCGGCCAGCGCCGCCTCGACGATATGCATCGGGTGCCGCAGCGAGGCGGCCAGCACGTTCGTCTCGTATCCCTGGATCTCGTAGATGTCGCAGATCTTCCGCAGGGCCTCCATCCCGTCGGAGGCGACGTCGTCGAGGCGTCCGAGGAACGGCGACACGATGTACGCGCCGATCTCGGCCGCCAGGATCGCCTGCGCCGGCGAGAACACCAGCGTCACGTTGACCCGGATCCCGGCGCCCACGAGCCGCTTCCCGGCGGTGAGCCCGTCGGGCGTCATCGGGACCTTCACGACCGCGTTCGGCGCCATCTGCGCGAGACCGAGGCCCTGCTCGTACATCGGATCGGCCTCGAGCTCGGTGGTCTCGAGCGAGATCGGCCCGTCGACCTCGGAGAGGATCTCCTTCCAGACCCGGTCGGGGTCGTCCGCCTCCTTGGCGATCAGCGACGGGTTCGTCGTCACGCCGCCGAGCACGCCCCAGCGGTTGATCTCGCGGATCTCCTCGATGTTCGCGGTGTCGAGGAACAGCTTCACCGGCTCCCTCCTTCGATCGCGGTACCGACGCGCGGGCGATGGCCCGACGTGCGCTCGGTCGCGCGCTCCATGACCAGGTCGATGACCGCCGCCAGCGAGCGGTCGAAGTTGTAGTTGGGGATCACCGGCACGCCGTGGCTCAGCGCCTGGCTCTTGATGTACCGCTGGACGCGACGGATGTTGTCGAACTTCCCCAGGTAGCGATCGACCGACCGGCCCGCGTGGTCGGCGGCGCGCGCCGCGAAATGGCTGCGGTGCGCCTCCTCCTCCTCGACCGTGACGATCACCGGGACCGCGAGCACGCGGTCCTCCCACGCGCTCGGGTCGATGAATCCCGGCACGACGTGCGCACCCTCGATGATCAGGCTCGTCCCCTCCATCGCCGCCCGATCCAGCAGCGCGTTCACCCCCACGGCCACCGCGGCCGTCTGCTCGCGGAACCCGACGATCACGGCGTCGCGCGTCGGCGGCTCGCGCAGCGACTCGCCGGCCTCGAAGGACGACGCGTGCAACGACGGCGTCAGCTCGCGCGTGAAGACCGCCCGCATCACCTCGCGCACGGCGTCCGTCGCGACGACTCGGACGATCCCCAGGCGCGTTGCGAGCTGCGTCGCGATGGTCGACTTGCCAACGCCGGTCGCGCCCCCGATGAGCACGACGATCGGAACGTCCAGCGCCTCGACCTCCCGCCAGCGACGGTAGTTGTCGGCGTACCGCTCGCCGGCGATCTCGCGGATCACGTCGAGCGTGATCCCGTCGAGCTCCTGGCTGGTGACCGACGCCGCGCCGCGGCCGAGGAGGCGCTCCTCGACGGCCTCGGCGACCTGATACGCACGATACGGGGACAGTCCCGTCACCATGACCTCGGAGGCCCGGAGCCCCTTGGAGTACGGGAGCCCCGACGGGCCGTCGTCGATCAGGATGTGGGGGCTCCGCTGGTCCTTCTTCTTGTCGCGTTCCGGTCGGTTCTGGGTCATCGGTGGCTCTTCCGCTCCCCGGCGAGCTCGATCGTCTGCCTCAGCGCGGCCTCGAGGTCGGGCTCGCCCTCGAGCGATTCGGCCCGGTTGTCGACGAACACGACCTGTGCGCCCCTCGCCAGCGCCCGTTCGCACGCGACATCCACCGCCGCGGCCTTCAACTCGGTGAGCAGCACCTCGTACCCTCCGGCGCCGTCCAGCTCTCGTGCGAGCCCCGCCCGGTCGGCGAGGCGGTCGCTCCACCCGACCACGCGGCAGCCGTGGTTTCGCTCCAGGGAACCGACCTGCCTCGCGGCAACGGATCCCGGCGCCGTCGTGGTGAAGAACACGTCCCTGCCCTCGACATCGCCGAGCGGCTGTGGATGGAAACCCGTCACGATGAGCCGGGCATCACCATGCAATCGCTCGACGTGGGATCTGAGGGTAGGGAGGTTCTCGAGCCCGGCTGGGCTGTCGCCCATGGTAACAACCACCAGGTCCGATAGCAACAGTCGGAACGGCCCCAGGTAGCCGGCCAGGTACTCTTCGGGGACGGACGCCGGCACGACGAGCACCCCGGCGTCCCAGGGGACCGTCGGCACGGCGGAGCCGCTCCCCTCCAGCACGAGCAGGCCCGCCCCGAGGGCGACCGCCACTTCGGCCGCCTCCCGGACGTTGGTGGCGATCGGGCGGCCGGCCAGTCCGCCCCCCGAACGCCGCGCGCCGACGGTCGTGACCCCCGAGGTCATCCCGTCCTCGAGGTAGTCCGACGCGGCGTGCTCGCCGCTCCGGACGAGCTCGAGCAGCCGGTCGACGGTCACGCTGCCCGCCCGCGCAACCTGCGGTTCGGCGGGACCGCCGCGGCCCATGGCCACCACGATCGGGTTGGCGCCCATCCCGGCCGCCGTCCGGCCGACGGCGCCGGCGATCGCCGTCTTGCCCGTGCGCTTGCCGGTCCCGATGACGCCGAGGGTGGGTACATCCAGCGGCGGGCCGTCGAAGGGAGGGTCGAGGCGGAAATCCGCGCCGATGTACGGCAGGCCTCGCACCAGCGCGATGGCCGCCAGCTCCATCCGCTCCCGATAGCCGAGCACCGGCTCGTCCGAGAGGTCGAGCACGCCGTCCAGGCCGGACGGCGTAAGCTCCTCGATCGCGGCGGCGAGGGACTTCGAGGGATCCCCGCCCGCGTCACGGACCGGGACGCCCAGGTCCTCGGGCTCGCCCGGCCGCAGCTTCTCGATCCCGCCCACCATCAGCGCCTCGACGGGCTCGAAGCCGAGCGCGCGAGCCGCCTCGATCCCCCAGCGCGTCACGGGTGGGTAGTGCTCACCGTCGACGAGAACGAGGACCCTCACGACGCCTCCGTGGTCGTGTGGACGTTGGAGCGGAGTGTGTGCTACTCCCCCTGCTCGCTCTGCGCCGCGACGGTCCGCTGCTGGACCGGTGGCTCGAGCTCGCGCTGATACTGCTCGCCGGTCGAGAGCGAGAAGTGCGCGATCACGCTTCCGCCGCCGAACGGGTACCGGCGCGTGATCCGCACGGTGTCGCCCTCGAACTCCAGCACGTTGTAGCAGGGCTTCGTGTAGCCGCGCACGCGCAGCGACGCCACCGTCCCGGCGTTCGCCACGTAGAGGTCCTCGAGCCGCCACACGTAGGGGACATGCTTGTGACCCGAGAGCACGATGTTCACCCCCGCGCTGATCAGCACCTCGAGGAGGTCGCCCGCGTCCATCACCGTGCTTCGCTCCCGCCCGGTGCCCGGGATCGGCAGCAGGTGGTGATGCAGCACGAAGACCTTGAGATCGGCGGGCACGTCGAACCGCTCGCGGAGCCACTCGTACCGCTCGCGGCCGACCTGTCCCTCGTTGATGTCCGGCTCGCTGGAGTCGACTCCGACGATCCGGACGCCGCTCACGTCCACGCTCCAGTGGCGCTCGCCGATCAGTTCCTCGAAATGCAGATAGCCGACGTTGCGGGCGTCGTGGTTGCCCGGCACCGTGTACACGGGCGCCTGGATCCGCCGCGCGTAGGCGATCCAGTTCTTGAACTCCTGACGGTACCCCTCGGTCGTCAGGTCACCGCTGCAGATCACGACGTCGGGCTGAAGCTCGTTCAGCTCCACGATGACCCGGTTCATCAGGTTCGGGACGAAGTAGGGCGAGCCGACGTGCGGGTCCGAGATGTGGGCGATCTTGACCACGGTCGGCCCCAGTGTAGGCGGCAGCGGCCCCGTCGGGTCGGAGGGACCGTGGGACGATGCCGCCCGTGAACCTGCTCGACCTGCTCCTGATCGCGCTCCTCGCGCTCGCCGGGGTCTCGGGCTACCGGCGCGGGCTCTCGCTCCAGGCGTTCGCGTTCGGAGGCCTCCTCGTCGGGCTCGCGATCGGGGCCCTCGTCGCGCCCCGGCTCGCCGGCCTCGCCGAGAGCCCGGGGGGGCAGGCCGGCGTCGCGACCGTGACGCTGATCGCGCTGGCGGCGCTCGGCGACGGGGCGGGGTGGCTGCTGGGGAGCCGGGTCCGCACGCGAGCCCGGGCGTCGCGGTTCGGCTCCGCCGACGCGGCGGGCGGTTCGTTCGTCGCCGTCGTCGCCTCGCTCCTCGCGATCTGGTTCGTCGCGCTCAACCTCGTGAACGGCCCCTTCCCGGGCGTCGCGAGGGAGATCCGCGGCTCGGCGATCGTGCGAACCCTCGACGACGCGCTCCCGGAGCCGCCCTCCCTGCTCGCCGAGGTCCAGCGCTTCTTCAACCGCTTCGGCTTCCCGGACGCCTTCTCCGGGATCCCGCCGCTGCCGGCGGAGCCCGTGGCCCCGCCGAGCGACGCCGAGGCCCAGGCGGCCTTCCTGGCCGCCGAGGCGAGCACGGTTCGCATCGACGGGCGGGCCTGCGGCCACATCCAGGAGGGCTCGGGCTTCGTCGCCGCGGCCGGGTACGTGGTCACGAACGCGCACGTCGTCGCCGGGGTGGACCTGCCGATCGTGACCACCGGAGCGGGCGAGAGCCAGGAGGCCACGACGGTGCTCTTCGACCCCGGCCTCGACATCGCCGTGTTGCGGGTCCCGGAGACGCCGCCCGCCCTCCCGCTCGCGGCCGACGCCGAGCGCGGGGACGGGGGCGCGGTGCTCGGGTACCCGGGCGGCGGACCGCTGTCGGGCGAGCCCGCCGCGATCCTGCGAGCGATCGAGGCGGCCGTCGGTCGCGACATCTACGGCTCGGGTGAGGCCGTGCGCTCGATCCTCGAGCTGCAGGCCGTCGTGCGTCCCGGCAACTCCGGCGGGCCGTTCGTCCTCGCCGACGGCACGGTCGCCGGCGTGGTGTTCGCGGCCTCCTCGGCCGAGGACGACGTGGGCTACGCGATCGCGGCCGACGAGGTCCGGCCCCGGGTAGAGGACGCGGTCGGCGCGACGGCCGAGGTCGGCACCGGTCCGTGCGTGCGCTGACGCGCCGGGTCGTCCCCTCCTGAGCCTCGCGTCGGCCGATCGGGCCATGCCCCCGGGAGGGCCGGCCGACGCCGTCCGGCCACAACGGTCCGGCGAGCCTGAACCCTTCGCGCATCGGTCCCGATATCGCCGGTATGAGCGGCGACCGGCGTCGATGGGGCGGGACGTTCGCGGGGGTGGTCGTGCTCGCCACCCTGGTCGCTGCGGGGACGATCGCGACCGGAGGCGCGGCGGCGCCGGCCCGGGCCGCGGTCGTGGGCGATCCCGGCGTCTCCTCGAGCGCGCCGACGACATCCGGCGACGGGCGCCCCGACGAGATCTTCCCCGTCATTCACGAGGATCCGCCCACCCGATACCTGCTCGTCGCGATCGAGCGCGCGATTCCGATCACCCGGCGCGCCGGCGCCGGGCGTGTGATCGGCGCGATGCCGGCCGGGTCCCGCTACTACGGTGTGGCGACGGTGGCGTGGGTTCGCCGCGTGAGCGGCGACGGTCGCTTCGGGCTGGTCGACGTCCCCTACGTCGCACATCGCGCCTCGGGCTGGATCCGGCTCCGGGGGCTTGACCGCTCGTGGACGCGCGTCAGCGTCACCGCCGACCTCTCCTCCCACCGGATCGCCGTCCGCCGCGGAGACGTCGTCCTGTTCCGCGCCCCGGCGGCCACCGGCTCGCCGGCCTCGCCCACGCCGGTCGGCCGCTACTTCGTCACCGACCGGGTCGCCTTCCCCGGCGGCGGCGTGCTCGGCACCTTCGCATTCGGCATCTCGGGGATCCAGCCCCGCCTTCCGGCCGGGTGGTCGGGCGGCGACCAGCTCGCGATCCACGGAACCAACGCGCCCTCCACGATCGGCCGATCGGCGAGCGCCGGCTGCCTGCGGGTGTCCGAGCGGATCCTCGATCGGTTGCAGCCGCTGCTTCGGCTCGGCACGCCGGTGATCGTGCGCCGGTAGGGCCGTCGGCGATCGGCGAGCGAGCCCCGACTACTCCTCCATCACGACCCGCACGTCGCCCTCCCGCGCGAGCAACGAGAACGACGTGATCTCGCCCTCCCGCCGGAAAACCATGCTGATGCGGCTGTCGCCGACGGCGAGATTGCGCACCTCGACGGCGTTCAGCCAGGTCGGCAGGTGCGGAAGGTTGACCGTCAGGAGGTTCTCGTGCGCGCGAGCCGAGATCCCGAGGATCGCCTGCAGCATGAGGTACGGGGACCCGGCCGCCCAGGCCTGCGGCGAGCAGGCGATCGGGTAGCTCACCGGACGGTTGGGCGTGCGGCGCGTGAACCCGCAGAAGAGCTCCGGCAGCCGGAGGTAGTCCGCCTGCACCGCCGCGTCGAACAGCGCGGTCGCGACGCGGTTCGTCGAGCGGGCGAACCCGTACCGCTTCAGCCCCGCGGCGATCAGCGCGTTGTCGTGCGGCCAGACCGAGCCGTTGTGGTAGCTCATCGGGTTGTAGGCGGCGGCGGCCTTGCTCATGGTCCGGATGCCCCAGCCGGAGAACATGTCCGGCGACAGGAGTCGCTTGGCGAGCGGGACCGCCTTCTCCTCGTCGACGATGCCGCAGTACAGCCCGTGGCCCGGATTCGACGTCACGGTGCGAACCTGGCGCTTGTCGGCGTCGAGGGCCTCGGCGAAGAACTGCTCGTCCTCGATCCAGAACGCGTCGTTGTATCGGCGCTTCAGCTCGGTCGCCTCGTCCTCGAGCCGTCGGGCGTCCTCGGGCCGTCCGATGGCCCGGTACACGTCCGCCATGCGCTGTTTGGCGAGGTAGACGTACCCCTGCACCTCCGCGAGCGCGATCGGCGGCTCCGCCATGTGCCCGTCGGCGTGGGGAACCGAGTCGTGCGAGTCCTTCCAACCCTGGTTGCGGATCCCGCGTGCCGAGCGTGTCAGGTACTCGACGAAGCCGTCCCCGTCGAGGTCGCCGTCGCGATCGATCCACTCGAGCGCGGCCTCGGCGGCCGGCAGGAGCTTCTCGGCGAACGCCAGGTCGCCCGTCCACCGGAAGTGCATCGCGTACAGGATCACGAACCATGGCGTCGCGTCGACGGAGCCGTAGTACGGCGTGTGCGGGATGATGCCCGCGCGCGCGAGCTCCCCCTGGCGGATCTCGTGGAGGATCTTCCCCGGCTGCTCGTCCCGCCAGTCGTCGACCGCGGTGCCCTGCTTGGCCGCCAGCAGCTCGAGCGCCTCTCGCGCCGGCCTCGCGTTCACCAGGAGGAGCTGATGTGACGCGATCAGGGCATCCCGGCCGAACACCGTCACGTACCACGGGATGCCCGCCGCCAGGACCGCCCCCCCGTCCGTGTCGGTGTAGAGCGCGCGCAGGTCGCGCAGGCTGCGGGCGAGGAGCTGGTTGAACAGCTCGTTGTCCGTGACGATCTCTGTCGACTCGCGCTCCCACTCCTCGTACGAGCGGCGGAGCTCGTGCACCGCGTGGTCGAAGTCCACGGGCGACGCCTGGCCGTCCTCGACGACGGGGTCGATCGACATCCCGACCAGCTTGGTCTGGTAGGGCCCCAGGGACAGGTGGAAGACGGCCGTGGCGATCGCGCCGTCGACCTCGATCCGGTCTGGAAGGCCGCCGAACTCCACCCGGGTGGTGCGCCGGATCCGGTCGCGGCCCTCGTACGCGAACTCGATCGTCGTATCGTCGATACGCGGCGGCGACGGCGGGGCGACCGGCTCCCTCGCCATCCCGCGGACCTCGAAGATGTCGGCGAAGTCGGCCCCGAGATGGAACTCGAGGTCGAGCACGACCGGGAACGGGTTGTAGTTCTTCACGCGGACACGCTCGAACAGCCGGCCGCTGATCGCGCGGATCCGGCGCAGGTTCAGGGTCTGCTGGCGAACGGTCAGCACGTCGCCGTCGTAGAGGTCGGGGTTGGTGAGGTCGACGTGCGACAGGTAGCCCCGCTCCGCGGAGGACGACAGCAGGACCGGATCCCGGCCGTTGATCGTCAACCGGAAGTGGGAGAGGAACCGCGTGTCCTTGGCGTAGAGGCCGAGGCCGTAGTCGCCCCCGTGGTCGAGGTTCCCCTCGAGGTCCGAATAGAGGAAGGTGTCGCCTTCCTTGACCGCGAGCGTCTTGCTCGCGAGGTCGGTGACGAGGACGGGTCGGGCCGCCGGCTCCGGCCGTTGGGGTCCGGGTTGCGCGTCGGCGTTCATCGCGGGTCGCGAGCGAGTCTAGGTTCGGGGCGCGGGCCGTTCAATGACATCCGTTCCCCATCGTCACCGGGAGCTCGCACCTTCAGCCTCCACGATCTCCACGCCGGCCGAGCGGACGGCGGTCCGGAGGACGCGCCATCCCTCACCCGGATCGGGCACGTCGCCGTCCTCGGCCGGAAACGCGAGCAGCGTGGGGCCGGCGCCCGACAGGCAGACCGGCCACGCGCGATCGAGCACCTCGAAGACCGACCGGACCTCCGGGACGAGCTGCAGCCGGGCGGACTGATGCAGGCGATCGTGCAGCGCGGTCCTCAGCAGCTCGAGATCGCCCGTCGTGAGCGCGTGGATGGTCAGGGCGCCGTGCGCGACGTTGTAGACGGCGTCGCGCCGGGCCACCTGGTCCGGCAGGGTCCGCCGGGCGTCCGCCGTCGACAGTCGCAGGTCGGGGATCAGGAGGACGGGGCGGATCGACTCGGGCACGTCGAAGCGTCGGACGCGGCCGTCGGCGACGACGGTGAGCGCACCGAACGCGGCCGCCGCGGCGTTGTCCGGATGCCCCTCGATCCGCGAAGCGGCGTCGAAGACGGGGCCGCGAGGATCCACCGGGGCGGGGATGCGAAGCCAGGACCGGGCGAGCGCCACCCCGGCGACCGCCGCCGCGGCGGAGGAGCCGAGCCCACGCTCCAAGGGGATGCGGTTCACGCCGTGCAGGTGGAGGGGGGGGAT
>JBOGVL010000090.1:0-9295 GCA_050692535.1 Actinomycetota bacterium
GTTCCTCCGCAGCTCCGCCGTCGGGGCCACCGCCCTCGGCTCGGGGGTGTTGCCCGCGCTCCTGGTGGCCACCCCGGCCTCGGCCGCCGTCGGGTTCGTCTCCAAGGATCGCGACCTGCACCTCCTGCGACGCGCGACCTGGGGCGTGACCCCGTCGGCCCGCGAGCGGATCCGAAAGCTCGGCCCCGACCGGTGGCTCGAGGAACAGCTCCACCCCGGCTCGGTGAACGACGCGTATTGCGACGACCTGATCGCCGAGCGGTTCCCCCGGCTCGACTGGACCATCCGCAAGGCGCACGACACGCTCGACTTCGGCTGGGACCTCATGTTCGACCTGGGCGTCTCGACGATCGCGCGCGCCTGCTGGAGCGAGCGCCAGCTGCTCGAGGTCATGGTCGACCTCTGGTCGAACCACCTGAACGTCACGAACCCCAGCGACGCGGGATGGGACGGACGCCACGACTACGACCGCACCGTCATCCGCAAGCACGCCCTCGGGAAGTTCTCGAACATGCTCCGCGCCTCCGCGTCGCTCCCCTCGATGATGGTGTACCTCAACAACGCCGAGTCGACGAAGGACTCGCCCAACGAGAACTACGGGCGCGAGCTGCTCGAGCTCCACTCGGTCGGCGTGGACGGCGGCTACGACGAGACCGACATGCGGAACTCCACGCTGGTGATGACCGGGTTCGGCTACGACTGGGAGACCGGCGAGTTCGCCTACCACGACTGGGCGCACTACACCGGCCCGGTTCGGATCATGGACTGGTCGTCGAAGAACCGGACGGCGAACGGCGGCCACAAGGTCGGCCTCGACTACGTCGACTACCTCGCGCACCACCCCTCGACCGCGACGCACATCGCCACCAAGCTCGTCCGCCGGTTCGTCTCCGACGATCCCGCCCGCGGGCTGGTCGACCGGCTCGCGGAGACCTACCTCGACCACGACACGGACGTCGTGCCGGTGCTGCGCCAGCTGTTCCGCTCCAAGGAGTTCGCGGGATCGATCGGCAAGAAGATCCGCCGGCCGATGCAGGACCAGGTCGCGACGATGCGGGTCCTCCGCATCGGGCCGGACACCAGCGGGAACGAGGGCATGTACGGGTTGTACTGGATGCTCTCCGAGCTGGGCGACGCGCCCTCCGCGTGGCACTCGCCGGACGGCTACGCCGACTTCGCCGACGCGTGGCGGTCGGCCGGCGGAAGCATCGGACGCTGGAACATGCACATGTCGCTGGCGGCGCACTGGTGGCCGGATCAGCTGCGGCTGCCGGACCTGCGCAAGCTCCTCCCGAAGCGACTCCCGGCGACACACGGCAAGCTGGTCGACGCGCTCGCCAGGTCCCTGACGTTTCGGACGCTCTCCGACGATCACCGCGACGCCGTCCTGGGGTTCGTCGGCCGTTCGGCCGGCGACCCGTTGTCCGAGGACGACGAGGCCGTCGGCTGGCGCCTCCCGTACCTCGTCGCCCTGATCCTGGACTCCCCGTACCACGAGGTTCGATGACCATGGAGAAGACGGCGAAGGCCTGCGGGTGTCCGGAGTTCGAGGGGCTCTCGCGGCGCTCGTTCCTCAAGCTCGCCGCCGCGGCCGGCGCCCTCGCCGGGCTCGTGTCCGAGGGCCTCGCGACGCGGCTGGCGTTCGCGGCCTCGCCCTACAACGGCGACGTGCTCGTGGTGCTTTCGCTGCGCGGGGGGTTCGACGGCCTGCAGGCGATCGTGCCGGCCGGCGACCCCAACTACTCGCTCTGGCGACCCAACGTCGGCATCCCGGCGGGGTCGCTGATCCAGCTCGACGACGTGTTCGGCCTGCACCCCGCGATGGCGCCGCTGAAGCCGCTGTGGGACGCCGGGAGCTTCGGTGTCATCCACGCGGTGGGCATGGAGGAGCCGAACCGGTCCCACTTCAGCGCGATGGAGGAGATGGAGCGCGCCGCGCCCGGCACGTCGACGCGGACGGGCTGGATCGACCGCATGCTCGGCCTCCGCGACCCCGGAACGCCGTTCCAGGCGACGCAGATCGGCGACGCGCGGCCGGCGCAGGCGTTCGCGGGTCCCGCCCCCGAGCTCGCGATGTACTCGGTCGACTCGTTCGGGCTCGACGCCGCGTGGGACGAGGAGCAGCGCGTGCTGTGGGAGGCCGCGCTCCGGGGCGTGCACGCGGGCGCGCCGCCGGCGCTGGGGGCCCCGGCCAAGGTAGCGCTGGACGCGATGTCGACGACGGCCCAGCTCAGCGAGCTCGGGTACGTGCCGGACGCGGGCGCCGCCTACCCCGACACCAACCTGGGCAACGCCCTCATGGACGTCGCCCGGTTGATCAAGGCCGGCGTGGGGCTGCAGATGGCGGCCGTCGACTACGGGGACTGGGACATGCACGCGGGCATGGGCGACGTCGGCGGAGGCTGGATGGTCGACCACCTCACCGAGCTCTCCGGCGCGCTCGCCGCGTTCGCGACCGACCTCGGGTCGCGGATGGCGGACGTGACGCTCGTGACCCTGACCGAGTTCGGCCGGCGCGTCGAGGAGAACGGCTCGCGCGGCACCGACCACGGGTTCGGGCAGGTCGTGCTGATGCTCGGCGGCGGCGTTCGCGGCGGTCAGGTCCACGGCACGTGGCCGGGCCTGGCTCCCGAGGCCCTGATCGACGGGGACCTGAACGGCACGACCGACTACCGGCTGGTGCTGGCGGAGCTCCTCGAGAAACGCGCGGGCGCCGGCTCGGTCTCGGACGTGTTCCCGGGGATCGGCTCGGCGCGGCCCGGCGTGTTCAACCAGCGCTAGAGCCGCGACGAGGACAACCACGTCGCGCGGGCTTGGTCGGCCCTCCGCCTATCATCCGGTCCCCAAACGGATCGGAGCGGTCATGGTCGACGTGGGCGGCGGCGTGTACGTCTCGCGAACGGACACCCAGGAGTGGGAGCCCGACGACGAGGTCGGAGGCTCGGCCCACATGCTGTTCGACCTCGGCGCCACGAAGGCGGGGCTCTGGCGGGCCGAGGGTGACGAACGTGGAGACCCGGTCGACGTGGAGATCCCGGCGCGCGAGACGATCGTCGTCCTCGAGGGCGCCGTCCGGGTCGGGGTCGACGGGGAACCGCACGACCTGCGCGAGGGCGACATGCTCTCGATCCCGGCCGGGACGATGGTCGGGTGGGATCCGTCGCCCGGCTGCAAGGTGTTCTGGGTCTACTCCTGACGCTATTACGGCCGCTCGAGCGCTCGCCTCGTCGCGCGGCCGTTGAGTCGAACCGCGATGAGGATCGTCGTGAAGCTCACGGCCAGCAGCACCGTCGCCACCGCGTTGACGACCGGCGTGAGCCCGAAGCGGATCCGCGAGTAGACCCGGATCGGGAACGTCGCCGAGGTCGGTCCCGAGTTGAAGAACGCGATGATGAACTCGTCGAAGGACAACGTGAAGGCGACGAGGGCGCCCGCGACGATGCCCGGCGCGATGAGGGGCAGCGTGACCCGGAAGAACGTCGCCGCCCTGCCGGCGCCCAGGTCCTGCGCGGCCTCCTCGATCGAGCGGTCGAAGTATCCGAGGCGCGTCCGCACGATCGCCGCGACGAAGATCATCGCGAACACGACGTGCGCCAGGACGATCGTGTGCAGTCCGAGCGAGATGCCGAACAGGCTGAAGAACGAGAGGAGCCCGATCGCGAGCACGATGTCCGGCACGACCGCCGGCAGGAATAGGGCAGAGTCGAGGAACCGGCTCCGAACGGTTCGCGCCAGGCCGATCGCGAGCAGGGTGCCGAGCACCGTCGAGATCGCCGTCACCGCGAGTGCGACCAGCAGGGTGTTCTTGAAGGCGTCGATCAGGTCCCGGCTTCGCAGCAGCTCCGTGTACCAGTGCGTCGAGAGGCCGTCCCACGTCGTGGACGCCCCCGAACGGTTGAAGGACAGGACCACCACCACGAGGATCGGGGCGTACAGGAACGTGTAGACGAGGACCGTGCTCGCCCCGAGCAGGCGGTCGCGGGTTCGGCCCGGCTCACGCGCCACGGGCCGCCAGCCTCCGTTCCCGGTTGAGGACCCATGCCTGGATCCCCAGCAGGACCATCGTGATCGCGATGACGGCCACCGCGAGCGTCGCACCGAACGGCCAGTCGCGGGCCGCGAAGAACTGGCTCTGGATGAGGTTGCCGACCATGATCCGCTTCCCCCCGCCGAGGAGGTCGGGAACGATGAAGTTGGCCAGGCTCGGCACGAAGACGAAGATGCACCCGGCCATGATCCCCGGGAGCGTCAGCGGCAGGGTCACGCGGAAGAAGCTCGCCACGGGTCCGGCGCCCAGGTCGCCGGCGGCCTCGCGCGGACTCTTCCCCAGTCGCTCGATCGAGGCGTAGAGCGGCAGGACCATGAGCGGTAGGTAGGCGTAGAGCAGCCCCACCACGATCGCGAACTCGTTGTTGAGCAGCGGGAGCGAGCCGTCGATCAGGCCGAGGCTCCGAAGCGTCCGGTTGACCAGTCCCTCGTTGTTGAGCAGCACGATCCAGGCGTAGGTCCGGATCAGGAGGTTCGTCCAGAAGGGAAGGACGATCAGCACCAGCAGCGGGAGCCGCCAGCGCTCGGACCGCGTGGCGATGAAGTACGCCGCCGCGTACCCCAGGACCAGGGCGATCGCCGTGGTGAGCAGGGCCGTCCGGATCGAGAACAAGAGGACGTTGACGAACAGCGGGTCGGCCGCCCGCGCGTAGTTGTCGAACGTCAACGTGTAGTCGATGCCGCCGATCGAGCTCCGCCGGAAGAAGCTGTAGGTGAGGATCAGCCCGACGGGGACCAGGAAGAGGACGAGCCAGTACGCGAGACCGGGCCCGACGAAGAGCGAGCGCTCGAGCCAGGGCCCTCGCCGATCCCCGGCGGCTCCGTGGGATCGGTCGCGCGCCGCCACGGTGATCCGGGTCGGACGGCCGCTAGGCCTTGATCTCCGTCGCCGCCTGGGTCCAGGTCGATTGCGCCTCGCCCAGGTCGAGCTCGGTCTCGAACTCGAGGAGCTCCTCGGGCGTGATGCCGAGGTTCGGATAGGCCTCGACGAGGGCCGGGTCGAGCAGGTCCATGGCGGGGGCGTTGGGGACCTTGTAGAGGACCAGCTCCGCGACCTTCACGTGGTTCTCGGGCTCGAGCACGAAGTTGATGAAGGCGTGCGCGGCCTCCTGGTTCTCCGAGGACGCCATGATCACCATCGTGTCGGCGAAGACATCGCTCCCCTCGCTCGGAACCACGAACTCGACGTTCTCGTTGGTCGCGTAGTTGCACCAGCCGTCCCACGCGTGCACCAGCGCGGCCTCGCCCGCGTCGAGCCGCTCGTAGAAGATCGTGTCGTCGAACGCGAGGAGATGCTCCTTGGCCTGCAGCGTCAGGTCCTTGGCCTCCTCGATCTCGGCTTCGTCCTGGGTGTTGATCGAGTAGCCGAGGCTGAGCAGGGCCGGCTGCAGCAGCCAACGCTCGGTCCCCAGCATCGTGATCTTTCCGTCGAGCTCGGCGGCCGGGCTCAGCAGGTCCTGCCAGCTGTCGATCTCGGTGTCGACGAGGTCGGTGCGATAACACAGGCCAGTCGTGCCCCACGAGTACGGGACCGAGTACACGTTGCCGACGTCGTACCCGAGCTGCGTCGCTTCGGGGTACAGGTTCTCCAGGTTGGGGATCTGCTCGTGGTCGAGCTCGGCCAGCCACCCGTTGTCGATGAGCGTCTGGACGTAGGGACCCGAGATCATCACGACGTCGAAACCGCTCCCGCCCGAAGCCTGGAGCCGCCCCAGGATGTCCTCGTTGTTGGTGAACTCCGTGAGGGTCACCTCGGCGCCGGTCGCGGCCGTGAACTCCTCGAGGAACCCCTCGGGGGTGTACGCGCCGAAGTTCGCGAACACCAGCGTCTGGTCTTCGAGCGGCACGCTCCCGCCGTCGCCGTCGGAGCCGCATGCGGCGGCCACCAACGCAAGGACGAAGAGCACGCCGAGGGAACGAAGGATGCGGGATCGGCCCACGGAGCCCCCCCAACCCGAGCGCGGACGGCCCGAGGCTATCTCCGACCCGGCGGCGCGGTCAACGAACGGCATACGGCGTCCCTCCTTCGCTTCCCCCCGAGGATCGTGGCATCGTATAGACTCGTCCGAGCGCTGCACAAGCGCTTTCGCAGGGCCCGGATCGAGGAGGTCGGCACCGGCTATGGCCGATCGGCGACTGACGATCGTCTTCATGCCCGAGAGCGCGTACGGACCGACGAACAACTGCGTCGGCATCGGGAAGATCCTCGAGCGGCGCGGGCATCGGGTCGTGTTCGCGGCCGAGGCGTCGTGGAAGGACCGGCTCGAACCGCTCGGGCTCGAGGAGGACCTCGTCGACCTCACGCCGCCCTCGGACGGCGAGCAGGATGCGGGGCAGTTCTGGACCGACTTCATCACCGAGACGGCGCCCGAGTTCCGCAAGCCGACGATCGAGCAGCTCTCGACGTTCATCGAGCCCGTGTGGCGCTCGCTCGTCGACGGCGCCCGGTACTGCGAGCCCCGGCTCCGGGAGATCCTCGATCGGGCCGAGCCCGATGTGATCGTCGAGGACAACGTGAGCTGCTTCCCGGCGCTCTTGACACACCGGGCACCGTTCGTCCGGATCATGAGCTGCAACCCGCTCGAGATGAAGGATCCGGCGCTCGCGCCGGCGTTCAGCGGCTACCCGGCGGAGGACCGGAGCGGCTGGGACGAGTTCCGGGCCGAGTACGAGCGCACCCACCGCGAGCTCTGGGGCTCCTTCAACGAGTGGGTCGTCGAGCAGGGTGCGCCGCCGCTCCCGGACCTCGAGTTCATCCACGAGTCGCCGCACCTGAACCTGTACGTCTACCCGGAGGCCGCAGACTACGCGAGGTCCCGGCCGCTCTCACCGACGTGGCACCGCCTCGAGTCCAGCGTGCGCGAGACCGAAGATCCGTTCGAGGTCCCGGAGTCGCTGCGGAGTGGGAACGGCGCGCTCGTGTACCTCTCGCTCGGGTCGCTCGGCTCGGCCGACGTCGAGCTCATGAAGCGGCTCGTCGACGTGCTCTCGCGGACGCCGCACCGGTACCTCGTCTCCAAGGGCCCGCGCGCGGACGAGATCGACCTGCCCGACAACATGTGGGGCGAGGGACGAGTCCCCCAGACCTCGATCGTCCCGCTGGTGGACCTGGTGATCACGCACGGAGGCAACAACACGACGACCGAGGCGTTCCACTTCGGCAAGCCGATGATCGTGCTGCCGCTCTTCTGGGACCAGTACGACAACGCGCAACGGGTGCACGAGCTCGGCTACGGCGTGCGCGTCGACACCTACGCGTTCGAGGACCGGGAGCTGCAGGACGCGGTGGAGCGCCTGCTCGGGGACGCGACTCTCCGCGAGCGGACGGGAACGCTGGGCGATGACATCCGCCGGCGCGACGGCAAGACGCGTGCCGCCGACCTCATCGAGGCGCTCGGCCGCGAAGGTCGCGGCGCTCGCTAGGGGCCGCGCGCCGTCGAGTCGCGGGCGACGAGCCGCGTCGGCATGTCGCGGACCGAGGCGGCGGACTCGCCCTCGACGAGGTCCATCAACAGCTCCGCCGCCGTCGCGCCGAGCTCGGCCTGGTTGAGCTCGAGCGTGGTGAGCGGCGGCTCGGTGATCTCCGCGCCGCCCATCTCCGAGATCGAGGCGACCATGAGGTCGTCGGGAACCCGGACCCCGCGCTCCGCCGCGAGGCGGAGGACCTCGACCCCGAGGCCCTCGTAGAGGCAGAAGACGGCATCCGGCGGCTCGGGGAGGTCGAGGAAGGCCCGGGCGCCGTCTCGGAACGCCGACGCACCCGCGGTGGAGTCGGCCTGCGCGCTCACGGCGACCGGCTCCTGCCCCCGCCGCGAGCACCACGCGCGGTACTCGTCGAACGCGTCCTCCGTGAACGACTCGTAGGTGGTGAACGTGAGCAGCCCGACGCGCCCGGCGCCGCGTTCGGCCAGGTGGTCGAGCACCATGCGGGTCCCCACCGCGCGGTCGTTCTGCACCACGACGTCCTCGGGCGACCCGTGGAGGTCGCGGCCGATCAGCACCAGCGCGAACGTTCGCTCCCGGAGCGCCGCGAGGCTCGGATCCCCTTCCGCGGGGTCGATCACGACGACGCCGTCGAGCGGGAGCCGGCTCCACGTCTCGTCACCCGCCGTCGAGGGCGCCACGACGAGCGCGTACCCGCGCTCGATCGCGGCCGCCGTGGCGGCGTTGATCACGTCGACGTAGTAGTCGATCTCGGTGAACGCGAGCGGCGCGTTCCCCGGCAGGGACACGTAGGTGGCGAGGAGCCCGGTCCGTCCGCCGGCGAGGCTGCGGGCGGCGGCGTTCGGCGTGTACCCCAGCGCCGCCGCGACCCGCTGGACTCGGGCCCGCGTCTCCTCCGGCAGGCGGCCCTTCCCCGACATCGCGTGCGACACCGTGGTGATCGAGACGCCGGCCTCACGCGCCACGTCCTTGATGCCGACGACCCGACCCCTGGCCATGGCCCGCTATCGTAGGCGCTCGCCGGGACCGGCCGAGCCGTCAGACCTGGGCGTCGAGCGAGTCGAGCCGGCGCCGAGCGTCCCCCGCCCCCACGACGTTGCCCTTCGCCTCGTACAGCTCGAGCGCTCGCGCGAACGCGGTCGCGGCGTCCTCCTCCCGGCCGTCCGTCCGGAGCACCTCGCCGAGGTCCAGCAGCGTCTCGGCGCGCATGTTGAGGTCGTCGGTCTGCTCGGCGAGCACGACGGCCTCGCGAGCGAGTGGTTCGGCGTCCTCGGCGCGCCCGCGCCCGGCGAGGATCCGCGCCCGTGCGCTCCGCCACATGACCTGGGTGGCGAGGTCGTCCTCGGCTCCGATGTCCTCGCTGAGGTTCGTGAGCACCTCCGCGTCGTCCAGCCTGCCCTGCGCGACGAGCGCGTGCGCCAGCTCCGCGGCGACGGTCGCCTGGAAGCCGCGCTCCCCCAGCTCGACGATCACGTCGTAGCCGGCGCGCAGCTCCCGCTCGGCGGAGCGGAAGTCGCCGGCCAGCGTCTCGATGAACCCCAGCGTGTCCGAGACGAAGGCGGCCCGGAGGCGCGTGCCGAGCTCCTCGAGGATCGAACGCGCCCGGGTCGCGAGCCCCCTCGCCTCGTCGAATCGTCCCTCCATCGCCCGGATCGACGCGAGCGCTCGAAGCGCTCGCGCCTCGACGAGCCCCATGCCGCCGCTCTCGGCGAGCACCTGCTCGCATCGCCTCGCGGCCTCGGCCGCGGGCACCGGCCCGTAGATCCCCGACCCCGTGTACTGCCCGAGGATGTAGGCCTCCTCC
>JBOGVL010000091.1:0-9294 GCA_050692535.1 Actinomycetota bacterium
GATCGCCGAGCCCGAGGAGGTCGTGACGGTCGACTGGCGCTAGCTACCGGTCGGCGACGAGCTCCGGCCGCCGCAACGCCTGTTCGAAATGGACCTCCTCGAGGAGGGCGCGGGCGCGCTCGACCTCATCGGGTCCGCCGGCGAGGTCCTCGCCGAACAACCGCCCGATCAACCAGGCGACCTCGGCCACGACCTTGGGCACGCCGCGATCCTGCTCCAGCCGGAGCAGCTCCTTGGCCTTCGCGAGGGCGCCCTCGCGGTCCCCTTCGGCCAGGAGGACCTCGATCTCGGCATCCAGCAGCCACTCGACGTCCGCGCTCCCGTCCTCGGTCGCGAGGCCGGCGGTCTCGGCCAGTACTCGCTTGGCGCCACCGGTCTCCCCACCGTCGGCGAGCGCCTTCGCCAGCGAGTTGGCGGTCCATCGGATCTGGGTCCGCTCCATGAGCTCCCTGCAGAGCCGGTACGCCTCCTGCAGGTCGCGGATCGCGTCGTCTCCACGGCCCCGGAGCCGGTGGATGACGCCGCGGGACGTGAGCCCGCTCGCGAGCTCCCACCTCGCCCCCAGCCCGCGGAAGCCCTCGACCGCCAGGTCGGCGTGGACGAGGGCCTCGTCGTACCTCCCAAGCCGCCGCAGTGCGCCGGCGACGTTCTCCCGCGCCGTCGCGACCGAGAACCGGTCCCGCCTGCCCTCGGCGATCGCGAGCCCCTCCGAGGCCAGGGCGAGGCTCTCCTCCTCGTCCCCCGTCTCCGACACGACGCTGGCGAGCGCCGCGAGCGACCGGGCCTCCGACCACGGATCGCCCTCCGGGTTGGCGCGCGCGACCTCGAGCGCCTCCGTGAACATCGCGCGCGCCTCGTCCAGCTCGTCCCGGCCGTACGGCCCCCAGCCGGCCACGAGCAGCGTCCGTGCGAGAGTCCACGGATCGCCGAGCTGACGCGCCGCGGCGAGCGCGGTCGCGAACAGCTCCGAGGACCGCTGGTCGTGCCCGCGAACGGAGAGCTCGATGTCACCCAGATACCGGGAGGCCTGCGCCACGACGCCCGCGTCCTCGGGCGCCAGCTCGAGGGCGCGCCCGAGCGCCGTGGCCGAGGGCTCGAACTCGCCCTGCCAGTACAGCGCCTCGCCGAGGTGGGACAGGATGCCGCCCTCGCGGGGCCCCCACGCACGCTCGGGGCCGGCCAGCGCGATGGCGCGTCCGTACAGGTCGACGGCGGCGCGCGTGTCGGACGATGCGTCCAGGGCGACGTCTCCCGCGCGTGAGAGGGCATCGACCGCTCGTTCGGCGAGGTGGCGGTCCCCGGGGTTGAGGTCGAGCGCCGCGCGAGCCGCGCGCTCGAGGTGATACGCGATGGAGCGCGGGTACCGAGCCGCCGTCCCCGCGTCCTCCGACAGGCGGTCCGCCAGCAGCAGGTGCAGTCGCTGACGTTCGCGCTTGGGCAGGCTCTCGTAGGCCACGTCCCGCACGAGCCCGTGGCGGAAGCGCCACTGGTCCTCGTGTTCGGCGTCCCGGACGAGGAGCTCCTCCTGCTCGAGGATGTCGAGCACCTTGTCGAGCCCCTTCGGGTCGCCGCCGGCGATCATCCGCAGCTCGTGCAGGTCGAAGCTCGACCGCGCGAGCACGGAAGCCGTGCGCACCAGATCCCGGGCCGGCTGGACGAGGTGGTCGATCCGCGCTGCGATGACGGCCTGCACGGTGGGCGGCAGGAGCTGCTCGGGGAGCGAGTCGGTGTCCGCCGGGAGGTGACCTTCGGTATGGCGGAGCATGCCGGTCGTCTCGACGATGAAGAACGGGTTGCCGCCGGCATGCCGGGCGATCCGCTCCGCCGTCGGCTCGTCGATGCTCTCGCCCGCCTCCTGCGCGAGCTGGGTGGCGTCGTTCAGCGACATCGATTCGAGATATAGGTTGAGCGAGTCGCCGAGGCCGCCGCCCCACTCCGGGCGGTCGTCGAGCAGGTCGTACCGCGCGACGCACAGGACAAGCAGCGGGATCCGCTTGGCCTCGCGCACCATCTGCTCGATCAGGTCGAGCATCGGCGGCTGGGCCAGATGGGCGTCCTCGAACACCAGGACGACGGGGCCCGAACGCGAGAGGCCGTCGAGCAGCGCGAGCAGGCCGGAGCGGATCTCGGCGACGCGATACCGGCGCCGGTCGCCGCGCGGGTCCTCGTCGCCGATCCCGAGCGCGAGGCCCAGCCGGGCCACGACCTGCTGGATCTCGTCGGCGGGGCAGCACGCGGAGGCGAGCTCCTCCAGCCGCGCGAGCAGCCGGCCGGCGCTCGCGTCGGGACGTTCGTCGAGCTCGTCCAGGAGCATCTGGGCGAGCGGCGCGAACGTGACGTCCTCCTCGTACGGGCTCGCCCGCCCGAGCAGGATCCTGGTCCCGTCGGGCAGGCCCGAGAGGAACTCCTCGGCCACTCGGCTCTTGCCGATGCCCGGCTCGCCGAACAGCGACACCAGGTGGCCGCGCCGGGTCTCCGCGGCCCCCTCGAAGGTGTCGTGCAGCAGCCGGAGCTCGCGCCGGCGATTGACGAACGGGATGGTGCGCCGGGTGGTCCCGGGCGCGAGCGCGACGACCGTCCACCCGCGGGCGCCGTCGTCGAAGCCCTTCGCCGAGATCTCGCGCACGGCCGCGTATTCGACCTGCACGCGCGTGAGCAACCAGGTGTGCTCGGCCACCAGCACGGTGCCGGGATCGGCCGCCTGCTGCAACCGCGCCGCGAGGTTGACCGTCGCCCCGAACAGCAGTCCCCGCTCGCTGGACTCGGATCCGATCGCCACCGGTCCGGTGTTGATCCCGACCCGGACGCGCAGCGGCACGGGCAGCCCGAGCTCCTCGCCGACCCGGCCGATCCGGTCGATGAGCGCGAGGCCCGCGCGCACGGCGCGCACGGCGTCGTCGTCGTGCGCCCGGGGGATCCCGAAGACGCCCACGACCGCATCGCCGGCGAAGTTGAACGCGCGGCCGCGGAGCGAGTCGAGCTCCTCGGAGACCGTGCGGTAGTAGGCGGCGATCACCTCGCGGTAGCGCTCGGGATCGATCTGCGACGAGATCTTCGTCGACCCCACGAGGTCGACGAAGATCACGGTGACGACCTTGCGCTCCTCCGCCGGCCCCGCCGCCACCGGGTAGCCGCAGTTCGAGCAGAACCGCGCCCCGTCGGGGAGCGGTTGACCACAGCGCTCGCAGATGCCTCGGGCCATGGGCCAAGAATACGAGCGACCCGCGACGGCACTAGTCGACCGGGCGGAACCCCCGGATGTCGAGGATCGAACCGACGCGTTCGGACTCCAGGACCAGCTCGACGCGCCGGCCGATCTCGAGCGGTTCGTCGTCCGCCTCGAGCAGCCGGTGCATCAGGACCGCGTCGGCGCCGTCCGGGCGGACGAGCCCGATCGTGACGGGCTCGGGCAGCGGCTCTCGCTCGATGCCGACGAAGGCGATCGTGAACGAGACGAGGACGCCGCCCGGCCCGACTTCGACCTCGGCCGAGAGCTCGGCCAGGCATCGCTCGCAGAACATCCGCGCCGGCACGTAGGTGTAGGAGCACGCCTCGCAGCGCGAGCCGAGCAACACTCCCCGGTCGCGGAGCGCCGTGAAGAAGACGTCGCCCGCGACGCCCGGCGTGTACCGGTGGCGCACGGGGAACCCACCTTCCCAGCGACGGATCTCTTCCGGACGGGCGATGCGCTCCAGCACTAGGGCTCCCCTC
Organism: Actinomycetota bacterium; assembly: GCA_050692535.1. Taxonomy (GTDB): domain Bacteria; phylum Actinomycetota; class UBA4738; order UBA4738; family HRBIN12; genus CALGFI01. Next base: position 3,712 of record JBOGVL010000091.1, read on the forward strand.
GCGGGCGGAAGTGGGCGATGTCCAGGATCGAGCCCACGCGCTCGGCCTCGGGGCGCCACACGGCCTCGACCGCCATCCCGATCCGCACGGCGTCCGGTGCGACCTCGCCCAGCAGATGGAGCAGTCCCCCGTCGGATCCGTCGATCGAGATCACCGCAGGCAGCTCGGGCGGGTCCAGCGGCTCCATGTCCCACCGCACGTGGCAGATGGAGAATGTTTCCACGACCCCGGTCGGCGGCACGTCGACCCAGGCGTCGGTCCCCCGGAAGCATCGTTCGCAGAACATCCGCGGCGGCACGAGGACGCGGTCGCATCCGCGGCACGCCCGGCCCATGATGCGACCCCGGCGGAGGCCGTCCAGATAGCGGCCGACGCCGACGCCCGCGTCCCACGCGTAGCGCGCGCCGATCGCGTCGTCCACCGCGCCGGTCGCCGAGCGGAACTCCGTGTCGGAGAGCGAATGGCCGCCGGTCGCGAGCGGCGGCGTCTGCACCACGGGAAGCCCGCCCGCAGGCATCGCGGACGCCGTCGTGCTGGGGCCGCCGTCGCGCCCCATCACCACGACCGTTCCCACCTGCATGAGGTCACCCCAGGCCTGCGCGACACCGCGCTCGGGCGTGCCGGGCACCTGCCGCCCCCCGGCCTCGCCGCGGAGCTGCCAGAAGAGCTCGGCGATCTTCATCAGGCCCGCGGCGGCGATCGGGTTCCCGACCCCGAGGAGGCCGCCGCTCGGACACGACGGCAGGTCGCCGTCGCGGTTCAGCACGCCGTCGCGCGCCGCCTCCGGCGCCTTCCCCGGGTCGAAGAGGAGGAGCCCCTCGAGGTGGTGCAGCTCCTTGTAGTCGAACGGGTCGTACGGCTCGGCCACGTGGACCTGCTTGCGGGGCTCGGTCACCCCCGCCATCTCGTAGGCCATGCGCGCGGCGTTCGCCACGTACTCGGGGAAGACGAGGTCGCGGTTGGTCCAGTAGGCCGTGTCGAGGTTCCAGCCGACGCCCTCGATCCACACCGGCGCGTCCGTGATCCGTTTGGCGGCGTCCTCGCTCGCGACGACGAGCGCCACGGCGCCGTCGCTGATCGGGGAGACGTCGAGCCGCTGGACGGGCCACGCGAGCGTCTCGGAGGCGAGCACGTCCTCGATGGTGATGTCCGCCTGTCCCAGGAGCGCGGCGGGGTGGTCGGCCGCGTTCCGCTTGTTCTTCACGGCGACCGACGCGATGTCGCGCTTGTCGAGCCCGTGCACGCTCATGTAGCGGTTCATCTCGAGCGCGAAGATCCACAGGAGGTTGGGACCCAGCGGCCGCTCGAGCACGTTGTCGAAGATCGTGAGGAACGCGCCCTGCGGGTGCGGCTGCGTGGAGGACATCTTCTCCTCGGCGACGACGAGGACGACGTCGGCCATGCCGCTCGCGACCGTGTACCACGCCTGGATCGCGGCGAACACACCGCTGCCGCCGCCGACGTAGGTTCGGATGAACGGCTTGGCGAACGCGCCGGCTCCGTCGGACAGGTACTCGCCCTTCATGTGCACCCCGTCGAACGCGTCCGGGGCACTCGTCAGACAGACCGCGTCCACGTCGTCGAGCGAGAGCTCGCACGAGTCGAGCGCGGCGCGCGTCGCCTCGAACGAGAGCTCCTTGCCGGTCTCGAGCGCCCGGCGGACGAACTTCGTCATGCCGGCCCCGACGACCGCCACGCGTCGCGCCACGGCTACGGCCCTCCGCCCGTGTACTCGATGATCTGCAGCCGGTTGCCGTCCGGGTCCTCGAACGACGCGAACCGCAGCCGGCCCTCGACCTCGCCCACGTGGTCGTGGAAGCCCACGCCCTTGTCCTCCAGCGAGGCCCGGGAGAGATCGAGGTCGTCGACGCGCAGCACCACGGTGCCGCCGGGCGGCGGGTCGGGCCGCTCGCCCGCCCCGTGCAGGCCGAGGCGGGCACCGCCGGCGTCGAGCTCGGCCCAGTCGTCGCCGTCGCGCCGCAGCAACCGGAGTCCCACGGTGCCCTCGTAGAACTCGAGGGCCCGGTCCATGTCGCGGACCCAGAACCAGACGTGGTCGAGCGCGCTCATCCGCCTGCCCCCGAGTCGTTGGCGAGCACGGCGACCGCCGCGGAAGTGCTCGGGACCGCGCGCGCCGACTGGGCGACGGCCACGTACGCCTCGTCCACCTGGCGCTCCCCCGCCTCTCCGCGGAGCTGCTCCGCACACTCCAGCACCCGCACGAGCCCGTTCGCCTCGAACAGGTTCCCCTGTCCGATGGACCCGCCCGAGACGTTCACGGGCAGGTCGCCGTCCGGGTCGAGCTCGCCGTCGGCCAGCAGGCCGGCCAGGTCGGCCGCCCTCCCGAGGCCGAGCGCCTCCAGGTGCACGAGCTCGCGATACGCGTAGACGTCATCGACCTCCGCCAGGTCGACCTCCTCGCCGGGATCCCGGATGTCGGCCTGCCGGAAGGCCATCGCCGCGGCGCGGGTCGTCGAGTCCGCGTCGCCCCACAGACGGCTCTCGAGCGTCGGCGAACCGGACGACCATCCGGCGCCGAGCACCCAGACCGGCGCCTCGGAGAGATCGCGCGCCCGATCGCCGACCGCGAGCACCACCACGACGCATCCGTCCGCGCGCTCGGCGACCTCGAGCTCGCGAAGCGGCCAGCAGACCGGCGACGAGTCGTCGACGTCGTCGGTGGCGACCGCCGCCGGGTAGGCGGCCCGCGGGTTGTCGAGCGCGTTCGTCCGGTTCTTCGCCGCCACCATGGCGCAGTGCTCCTCCGACAGGCCGGTGCGCTCGAGGAAGGCGTGCATGTCGAGGCCGGCGACCGCCAGCGTCGAGACGCCGAGCGGACGGTTGAGGACCGGATCGAGCGCGAACGCCTCGATCGCGCCGAGCGTTCGGACGTCGGAGACCTTGCTGTGCGCCTCCACCGCGACGACGGAGGCGATCCCCGATCGGATCAGCATCAGGCCCGTCGCGAGCCCGAAGAGCCCGTCGGCCGCCACCGTGTGCACGGGTCGCTGCATCGCGCCGAGCTGGTCCGGCACGTACTCGTCGAAGATCGACGTCCCCTCGAGGAGGTCCTCGGAGCAGCAGACGAACGAGTCGATCTCGGTCCGGGGGTCGACGCCGGCGTCGAAGTAGGCGCGCGTCGCCGCCTCGAACATCAGCTCCTTGTAGGAGATCCCGGCCGTGATCGGCGAGAAGCCCGCATGCCCGATCCCGACGATCGCCACCCGCTCGTCCACGCCGGCGATTCTCCCATCGCGGCCGCTCGCCGGGCCAGCGAGACCGGCTAACCGACCGGCGCCGCGGTCCGGTCGGCGGCCCGGGCGAGGAGCGGCCCCACGACGGCGAGGATCAGCACGTAGGCCGCGGCGAGGGGCCCCAGCTCGGGCTCGGCGCCGGCGGCCACCGCGATGCCGGCGATGACGATGGAGAACTCGCCCCGGGCGATCAAGCCCACGCCGGCGCGGATCCGGCCTCGGCGCCCGATCGCCGCGCGGCGGGCGGCGATCCAACCGGTGAGGTACTTCGTCGCCATCCCGACCGCCGCGAGCAGGGCCGCGGCCGGCAACGCCCGCGGGAGGCTCCCGGGATCGACCTCGAAACCGAAGAACAGGAAGAAGGTGCCGGCGAACACGGAGCGGAGGGGAACCAGCAGCGAGCGCGCGCGGTCGGCCGCCGGGCCCGAGAAGGCGATCCCGGCCAGGAACGCGCCGACCGCGGCCGAGACGTTGAGGGCCTCGGTCGCCCCCGCCGTCAGGAGGAGCACGGCGAGGATCCCGAACAGCAGCGCTTCGTCGGAGTGACTGAACACGGCGCGGCTGATCGCGGGGCCGTAGCGAGCCGCGACGAACAGGACCCCGACGACGACGAGCGCGGCGAAGCCGAGCGAGACCGCGACCCGCCCGGCGCCTCCGCCCACCAGCAGCACGGTCGCGAAGGGCAGGAAGCCCGCCATCACGAGATCCTCGAGCACGAGGATCGCCAGGACGAGCGGCGTCTCCCGGTTCCCCATCCAGCCGAGATCGTCGAGCGTCCGCGCGATCACGCCGGACGACGAGATGTACGTGACCCCCCCGAGGAAGATCGCCGGGACGAGCTCCCACCCGAGGAGCAGCCCGGCGGCGACGCCGGGGGTGAAGTTCAGCAGCACGTCGATCCCGCCGACGAGCGCGGTCGAGCGGAGGGAGTCCACGAGCTCGCGGGCCGTGTACTCGAGGCCGAGGGAGAACAGGAGGAGGATCAGCCCGATCTCCGCACCCGCCGCGACGAACTGGTCTGCGGTGACGAGCGGGATCACCCCGCCCTGCCCGAACGCCAGCCCCGCGAGCAGATACAGCGGGATCGGCGAGAACCCGAACCGTTGGGCCAGGCGCGCGAGCACGGCGAGCAGGAGGACGACGCCGCCGAGCTCCACGAGAAACTGCCAGTCCTGCACCCGCTCAGCCCGAGCGGAGCAGCACGGCCAGCTCCTCGATGCCGCGCGGCGTGCCGACGACGACGAGCGTGTCGCCCCCGAGCAGCCCGAACTCGGGCCCCGGGGCGGGGTGCGCGGATCCCTCACGGAGGACGGCGACGATGGAGACGCCGGTCCGGGTCCTCGCGCCCGTGTCGCCGATCGTCCGTCCGTGGTACGGAGAGCCGGCGGCCAGCGGCAACCGGTCGACCGCCAGCCCCTCGACGTCCTGCTCCAGCTCGGCGAGGTCCTTGGCCACCTGCGACACGCCGAGCAGCTCGGCCAGCGTGCGGGCGTCCTCGGGACCGAGCCGGAGCAGGTCGTGCGACGTGTCCGGATCGTCGAGTTCGAAGAGCACCAGCTCCCGAACGCCCGAGCGATGGTGCACGAGGCCGATCCGATTCCCGTCCTCCGTGACGAACTCGTATCGGACACCGATGCCGGGGAGCCGGATCTCGTTCACGACGGCCACGTGGTCATCCTTCCATGGCGGGTTCGCCGCGTCTCCGTGAGTCGTCGCTCAGAGATCGAGCCGACGCAGGAGCTCCGCCTCCTCGTCGAGACCTCGGCCTCCCTCGCGGACGAACAACACCACGCACCCCACCCAGGCCAGGGCGAGGCCGAGGCCGACGTTGAACAGTCCGCCGATCTCGAGGATGCCGAGTGTCATGACGACGAACCCGGCGACGATGACGGCGTGGCCGGCGAGCTCGAGCCTCCCGGAGAACGACACGTGCGACACGGATCGGTGCAGCGTGTCCACGACGGCACCTACGCGGGGAGCCGGGCGAGCAGCTGGTCCAGGTATTCGACCGCTCGCATGGCGGCCGGCTGGTCGGGTTCGCTGTCCAGCCACGCCACCACCTGTTGACGGGCTCGGACGGCGGCGACGCGCCGCCCCCCGCTGCAGGACTCCAACTCGCGAACGGCATCCTCGACATCGGTTTCCGATCGAGCGAGCGACAGCGCCCGCTCTCTGACGACGTCGGCAGTGGTCATGGTCCGCTCCTCCTGATTCGGCCGCGATGTCGGCGCACCCCACCGAGCGCGGTCCGACGAACGACGCTCGGTTGAGTCGAGGACGGCCTCGCTCCGACGCCCGTCGGCGGTCGGAGCCCTCGGCGCCCTAGGGG
>JBOGVL010000092.1:0-9274 GCA_050692535.1 Actinomycetota bacterium
CGCGAGGCCTGGAGCCTGATGGATCGCGGCGCCCCCGAGCCGATCGCCCGGCGCCACGTCCTGCAGCCGTTCCTGGTCCACGGTCCGAACGCCGTGAGCGTGGCGGCCGAGACCGGCCGGCCTCTGGAGGACGTCGCGCGCGCGTTCTTCCTCGTCGGCGACGCGGCCTACATCGACTGGCTCGAGGCGCGGCTGGCCGAGGTCCCGGCAACCACGCGCTGGCACCGATGGGCCCTGCAGGCGGTCGAGGCCGACCTGCTGGCCGCCCGCCGACTGCTCGCGGAACGGGTGCTCGCGCACACGAACGGTGGTTCCGTCGACGACGGCATGCGGCGGTTTGCGAGCGAGCACGACGACCCCACGAGGCGCCTCGCCCGCTTCATGCGCGGGCTGGCGCTCGAGGAGGTCAGCGATCTGGCCGCCGTCACGGTTGCGGTGCGTCAGATCCGGGCGCTCGCCGGCTGAGCCTGCGCGTCGCCCGGCCGAACGTCGGACGCGGTTGTTAGCCTCCTCCCGTGGACGCCAGACGGGATGACCTCCCGATCGGGGACCTCCCGATCGGGTTGGACGAACTGACCCGGCGGGTTCTGGAGTTCGAGCGGGCCCGGCCGTCGCGTGGCCGTTCGAAGCAGCGGGCGATCCGCGAGGGCCTCGGCATCACCCCGACCCGCTACCACCAGGTGCTGGTGGATGCCCTCGGTCGTCAGGAGGCCCTCGCCTTCGACCCCATGCTCGTCCGGCGGCTCCGCCGCCTCCGCGACGCCCGCCGGTCCACGCGGCTCGCGCGCCGGCTTGGGCATCCCCCGACCCACGGGTAGGATGGGCCGGCACCAGCCGCCGTCGAACAGGAGCTTCTACCTCTCCGTGGCCGCCAGCACCCTCCGCTTCGTGATCATCGTGGCACTCGTCGTCGGCGGCGTCGTCGTGATCAACCAGGCCTTCCCCGACATCTCCAGCGGCGGCGAGACCGGGAACATCCCCGACACCGGCACCCCGGGCGTCACCGGCAGCGAGTCGCCCTCGCCCAGCGAGAGCGAGTCCGAGGCGCCGGGGCAGACCCCGAGCCCAACCATCGCGGGGACGATCATCGTCGTGGTGAACGCCGCGGGCGTCGACGGGCTGGCCGGCGACACCACCACCCAGCTCGTCGAGGAGTTCGACTACGAGGCGCTGGAACCGGGGACGGCCCCGTCGCTCTCGTCGACGACGACGATCTACTACGTCAGGAACCGGGACGAGGTCGAGGCGGAGGCCCTGGCGAACAGCGACTTCTTCCGCCGCATCCGCGACACGATCCGGGTCGCCAAGCTTCCCGCCGGCGAGGAGGTCGACGAGACGGCCCAGCTCGCCATCTACATCGGCACGGACTACGCCGCGGTCGCCTGACCTCGGCGCGCTGGCGGCGCGGGCCGGCGCGGCCGGCATCCTTCTGGACTTCGACGGCACGCTGGCCGAGATCGTCGCGCGCCCCGAGTTGGCCCGGCCGGTCGACGGCGCGCGCTCGTCACTGTCCGCACTCGTGCGGCGGTATCGGCTGGTGGCGATCGTGACCGGCCGCCGGTCCGAGGAGGCCGCCGAGCTGATCGCCGTTCCCCACGTCCGCTATCTGGGTCTGTACGGCATGGAGGACGACGACGCGCCCGAGCTCGTCACGGCGCTGGTCCCGAGCGCCGAGGCGGCGGCGACGGTCGTGCCCGAGGCCTGGGTCGAGGACAAGGGCGTCTCGCTCGCCGTGCATTACCGGCAGGCGGCGGAGCCGGCCGTGGCGAGGGCGCGACTGCTCGTCGCCCTGCAGCCGGTGGCCACGCGCGGCGGCCTCGATCTCATCGAGGGCAAGATGGTGCTCGAGCTCGTCCCGCCGGGCCGGCCGCTGAAGGGCGGTGTCGTCGAGCGACTGGCCGGTCAACACGAGCTGGAGGCGGCCCTGTACGCGGGCGACGACCTCGCGGACCTGGAGGCGTTCGCGGCGCTCGACCGCCTGGGCGCCGACGGCGTCCTCACCGTCAAGGTCGCGGTCCGCGGGCCGGAGACGCCGCGGGCGCTCGAGGAGGCGGCCGACCTCGTGGTGGCGGGGCCCTCCGGGCTGCTCGAGCTCCTGGGTCAGCTGGCCTGAGCTTGCCGGGTGGGCCCCGCCTCGCCGCGGCGACGCCGGGCGCGTTCCAGGTCCTCCAGCTGCTCCCGGACCCACCGGGCCGGCGGGTTGGACAGGACGAGCCTCGACAGGCCTCGCGCCCGCCGCGTTCGCTCGTCCATCGGCATCTCCAGGGCCGTCTGCAGCGCGTCGCACATCTCGCCGAGGTCGAAGGGGTTCACCGGCAGCGCGTAGCGGCCAAGCCGTCCGAACGCCCCCGCGTTGCGAGAGAGCACGAGGACGCCCTGTCGACGGTTCAGCACCGGCCCCTCCATCGCGACGAGGTTCATGCCGTCGATGACAGGGTTCACGAACAGGACGTCGTAGAGCCCGTACGCGGCGAGCGCTCCCGCATAGTCGTCCTTCAACCGGATCTCGATCGGGGTCCAGCCGTTCTCCATCAGCTCCCAGTTGATGCGCTCGGCTTCGGCGAGCGCCGTCTCGGCGTACTCCTGATACTCGGGAACGTCACCTCGCGACGGCGAGAGGAGGGCGAGGAACCGGACGCGGCCGCGCCACGACGGTTCCCGCTTGAGCAGCAGCTCGTACGCGTGGAAGCCGCGCACGATGTTCTTGGTCAGCTCGAGACGGTCGACGCGAAGGATGAGCCGCGTATCGCCTCGCCACCGCGCCAGGTCGCGCCGGAGCCCGCGGACCTCGGGGCTCGACGCCGTCTCCCGCATGGCGCGCCCGTCGACGGAGATGGGATGGATCCGAACGGCGACGTCCCGGCCGCCGGCCGTGATCCTGGATCGCCCGAGGTCGACGCGGACCCCGGGGACCTGCCGGGCCGACAGCATGAAGTTCTCGGCCCACCCCGGCGAGTGGAAGCCCAGCACGTCCGCCCCGAGCATCCCCTGCAGCAGCTCCTGACGGATATCCGCGGGAAGCATGCGCAGGTACGTCGGGCCGGCGATCGACGTGTGCGAGAAGTGCGCGATCATCGCCTGCGGCCGGAGCTCGCGCAGGAGCCGCGGCACGAGCGCGAGGTGGTAGTCCTGCACGAGGTAGGCGGGCTCCTCCCCGGCGCGCTCGCCCTCCTCGGCGAGCGCCTGCGCGAAGCGCCGGTTCACCTCGACGTAGTGCCGCCAGGCCTGGTCGACCTCGTCGCCGAACGCCGGCGAGCGGACGGTGTCCCACAGATAGTGGTGGGCGAACCACAAGACGCCGTTCGAGATCCCGTTGTAGTAGCCGTCGTAGACCTCCGGCGGCAGGTCGAGGTATCGGACGTGATACGTCGAGCCGAACGCCTGCATGTCGACGCGGCCGCCGTTCGAGCGGGCGACCATCTCTCGGTCGCCCTCGGACATTGCGGCCGCGACCCACAACCCGCCGGCCTCCTGGAGCGCACCCAGGAGCGCGGTCACGAGGCCTCCCGACCCCCGGCGGGGTTCGAGCTCGGCACCGTCGCCGGTCTCGAACGTGACCGGACCCCGGTTGGAGGCGACGATCAGCGGCCGGCCGCCGTCGCTCACGACAGCCTCGCCAGCAGTCGCAGGTGGTCCTCCAGCTCGCGCGTCGAGAGGAACCGCTCACGCACGCGCTCGCGGCCGGCCGCGCCCATCCGCTCCCGGAGGTCAGGCTGGGAGATGAGGCGCGTCACTTCCTCCGCGCACTCGGTCGCACTTTCGACCAGGAACCCGGTCTCCCCGTCCACGATCTGCAGGCGGATGCCGCCGACGTCGCCGCCCACGACCGGCTTGCCCTTCCACATCGCCTCCGCCACCACCAGGCCGAACCCCTCGCGGAGTGACTTCTGGACGACCACGTCGGCCCGACGCTGGACCGCGTTGACGTCCTGGTCACCCACGCCGGTCAGGTTGGTGAGCAGGTGGACGTCCGGATCGTCGCCCGCGTGTTGGTGGGTCAGCTCGAGATACCGCATCCCCTCGGGGTCGTCGTGCGCGATCGAGCCGATCATCACCAGCTGGACCCCGGGAACCTCGCGTCGGACGAGGCGATAGGCGTCGATCACGCCGAGTGGGTCCTTCCACGGATCGAACCGGGACACCTGCGTGAGCATCGGACGCCCGTGGTCGATCCCGAGCGACACGACGATCTCGAGCGCCGCGTCCGAGCTCAACTCGACGTTCTTGGGGCTCAGCGGGTCGATCGACGGCGGGATCAGCGCGATCTCCGGCACTTCGACGTCCGGCTGCACGAACTCCTCCGCCGTGAAGATCGCCGCGTCGAACCGATTCACGAGCGGCCGGAAGAGGTCCCACACCGGCCGATAGGTGGCCGACAGGTCGATGTGGCACCGCCAGATCCAACACCCGGCCCGCCCGCCCTCCTCCTCCACCAGCGTCAGGAGTGCGGCCGGCTGCGGGTCGTGGATCAGCACGAAGTCGAAGTCGCGCGGCAGGCGGGGGGCGTTCGCGCGCATCCGCTCCCAGTAGACCTTCTCCATCTCCTCGGTGAGCCGATGCTCCGAGCCCTGCAGCGCGTTGTGGATCGCCTTCGTCACCGCGAAGAACTCGTCGCTGCCCTCGATCACCGACCAGGTCGTCCGGATGCCGAGGTCGTTGAGGAGCGGGACGTGCGTGTGGAGCAGCTCGGCGACGCCGCCCCCGAAGGGGGTGCTGTTGACGTGCAGCACGCGCGCTCCGCGCAGCGGCTCCGCGACCGCGCGGAGGCGTTCGACGGCCTCCTCGCCGGCCATCGGGGCGTAGTCGTCCAGCCGGCGAGGCTGGACGGGGACGACGGGGAGCACCCGGCGAGTCTAGCCGCGGCCGCTGGCGTGGGGCCCGTTCAGTCGTGCTGCGCCAGGCGCTCGAGCTCCTGCTCGCGCCGCTGTCGGCGCTCGTCGTCCGGCATCTCGGCGACGCGATCGACGAGCTCGGTCAGGGCTATGGGCGAGAAGGGTTTGGTGACGTACCCCGCACACCCCGCACGCCATCCGGCGAGCCGGTCCTCGACCTGCGTCTTCGCGGTCAGCAGGATCACGGGGGTTCCGAGGGTTCGCGGATCGGCTAGGAGCTCGGACAACACCGCGAACCCGTCCTTCAGCGGCAGCATGAGGTCGAGCACGATGACGTCCGGCGCCTCGTCGAACGCCAGCACGAGCCCCCGTTCGCCGTTGTCCGCCTCCAGCACCTCGTGCCCGGCGATCTCGAGGTTCACCCGGCACAGCAGGAGGACGTCCGGCTCGTCGTCGATCACCAGGACGCGCATCGGTGTTCATTCGAGGTTTCGGCACGGCGCCGCATCGCCCGGATGGCCAAAGCACGCCATCTCCGGGTACCCCAAACCGGGCAGCGTCGCCATCTGGGGCCGTCGTTGACACCCTTTGGCCTCGTCCCTACGCTGCCCGAAAGGTCCGCCATCGTGCTGAAGATCTCCCAAAAACTCGAGTACGCCATGCGCGCGATGATCGAGCTCGCCCTCCGTCGCGAGAGCGGGACGCTCGTCACGGCGCGGGAGATCGCGAGCGCCCAGCAGATCCCCCTTCGGTTCCTCGAGCAGCAACTGGGCGCGCTGCACAAGGCCGGCCTGGTGGAGAGCTTTCGGGGCGCCGGCGGGGGCTGCCGGCTGGCGCGGGAACCGGCCGAGATCACCGTCGCGCAGATCGCCGACTCGATCGAGGGGCAGCTCTATCCGATGTTCTGCCTCGAGCCGACCGACCACACGTGCTTCGCGGATTCGCGGTGCGGTCTGCAGGGGTTCTGGGGAGAGGTCGCCCGCGCGATCCAGCGAGTGTTCGAGGAGACCACGGTCGCCGACCTCGCGCGGCGCCACCAGCGAACCGCCGGGCCGGCGGTCTTCACTCCCGAGCAGCTGCTCTCCGGGCTGAACTGAGGCTGGGTCGCCGGGGGCGGCCGAACCCGGCAAGGGGCCGGGCCTCGGCCCGGCCACCTGCTGGGGTGGTTAGACGGCGGTCTTTCCGAGGATCCGCATGACCTTGGTGCCGCAGACCGGACAAATGCCCTGGGCGGCCTTCCGCCCGTTCTTGAGCTCGACGACCGTGCCCTCGAACTCTCTCTTGGCGCGGCACTTGACGCAGTACGCCTCGTACTTGTCGGCCACCCCGGGCCTCCTTCCCCCACTGGCTTCACAGGCTTCGAGGCCGCCCCATGGCGGCCCCGTAGGCACGATGCTGGCCCCTCGCAGGCACGGATGCAAGCATCCTCGCCCGCCGATCCGTGCCCGTGCGGCGACCCCCCGGGCTACCATGCCGCTTCGGGATCCCGAGCACGAGGGGGTTGAGGACCGAGATGCCGGACGCCGAGCAGAACATCGCCGCCCTGCTGTCCGAGGATCGCGTCTTCGAGCCGCCCGAGGAGTTCCGTGCACGGGCCGTCGTGCGCGACCGCTCGCCCTACGAGCGGGCCGACGCGGACCACGAGGCCTTCTGGGCGGAGCAGGCGGACCGCCTGGCGTGGTTCAAGCGCTGGGACACGGTCATGGACTGGACGCCGCCTTGGGTGAGGTGGTTCACGGGGGGCACACTCAACGCCTCTTTCAACTGCCTGGACCGCCACGTCGAGGCCGGCGGCGGCGACAAGGTGGCCTACTTCTGGGAGGGCGAACCCGGTGAGGAGCGAACGCTCACCTACAAGGAGCTGCTCGACGACGTCTGCCGATTGGCGAACGCCCTGAGATCCCTCGGCGTTCGGCGCGGCGACCGGGTCGCGATCTACCTCGGCATGGTCCCCGAGCTGCCGATCGCGATGCTCGCGTGCGCGAGGATCGGGGCGCCCCACTCGGTGGTCTTCGGAGGCTTCTCGGCCGAGTCCCTGCGGGACCGGATCAACGACGCCGAGGCCCGCGTCTTGATCACCGCGGACGGCGGCTATCGGCGCGGCCAGGTGGTGCCGCTGAAGGCGAACGCGGACGACGCCGTCGCCGAATGCCCGACGATCGAGCACGTCGTCACGGTCCGACGAACCGGCGGCGACCATCCGTTCACGCCCGGCCGAGACGTCTGGTACCACGAGCTGGTCGCGGAACAGTCCCCCGAGTGCGCCCCCGAGCCGATGGAGGCCGAGGACCTCCTCTACCTCCTCTACACCAGCGGGACGACCGGCAAGCCGAAGGGGATCGTGCACACCACCGGCGGCTACCTGACCCAGGTGGCCGCGACGCACCGGATGATCTTCGACATCCACGACGACGACGTGTACTGGTGTGCCGCCGACATCGGTTGGGTCACCGGGCACTCGTACATCGTCTACGGCCCGCTGGCGAACCACACCACCGGGATCATCTACGAGGGCGCGCCCGACTGGCCCGACAAGGATCGGCTTTGGCAGATCGCGGAGAAGTACCGCGCGACGATCCTGTACACGGCGCCGACCGCGATCCGAGCCTTCATGCGCTGGGGGCCCGAGTACCCGGAGCGGCACGACCTCTCCTCGCTGCGCCTCCTCGGTTCGGTCGGCGAGCCGATCAACCCCGAGGCCTGGGTCTGGTACTGGAAGTACATCGGGACCGCGCGCTGTCCGGTCGTCGACACCTGGTGGCAGACGGAGACGGGGGCGATCCTCATCACGCCGCTCCCCGGGATCACGCCGCTCAAGCCCGGCTCGGCGACCTTCCCGTTCCCCGGGATCCTCGCCGACGTGCTCGACGAGCACGGGCACGCCGTGGCGCTCGGCGGCGGCGGGTACCTGGTGCTCAAACGGCCGTGGCCGGCGATCGCGCGCACGATCTGGGGCGATCCCGACCGGTACGTGCAGACGTACTTCGCGAAGTACGGCCCCGAGACCTACGTCGCCGGCGACGGCGCGAAGCGCGACGAGGAGGGCTACTACTGGCTCCTCGGACGGATCGACGACGTGATGAACGTCGCGGGGCACCGGCTGTCGACGTACGAGATCGAGAGCGCGCTCGTCGACAACCCGAAGGTGGCCGAGGCCGCGGTGGTCTCCCGCCCGGACGAGCTGGTCGGAGAGGCGATCGTCGCGTTCGTCACGCTGAAGTCGGGATTCGAGGGAACGGACGACGTCGCGAAGGAGCTTCGCGAGCACGTCGCGAACAAGATCGGAAAGATCGCGCGTCCCCACGGGATCATCTTCACCAACGACCTGCCCAAGACGCGCTCGGGAAAGATCATGCGCCGGCTGCTCCGCGACGTCGCCCAGGGGCGTCCGCTCGGCGACGTCACGACCCTCGCCAACGCGGAGATCGTGGACCAGATCCACACGATGGTCGACGCGGGCGCCGGCGCGGGCGACGAGTGACGCCTCCGCTTTCCGGGGCCGCGGCGACCATGGTGCGACACGCACGCGTCGCGCGGCTGGCGACCGTGTTACCGGACGGCTCCCCGCACGTGGTTCCCGTCTGCCCGGCGCTCGTCGGTGAGCGGCTCGTGCTGGCCCTCGGCGGCGGTGCGAAGCTGCGAAACCTCCGTCGTGACGACCGCGTGGCCCTCGTCGTCGACGACTACGTGGAGGACTGGGACGCGCTCCGGCGGGTGGCCGTGTTCGGACGGGCGACGCTCATCGAGGACGGTCCCGGCTGGGAGCTGGGTCGCGACGCGCTGTACGCGAAGTTCAAGCAGTACGAGCCGCAGGCGGAGATCGTTCGAGGCGAGACCGTCGTGGTCGAGATCGCGATCGAGCGGGTATCGACGTCGGGTGTGTGACCGACGGGTCGCGTGGCTCGTGTGCTCGGTCGCGCTCGGCCTGGCCGCGTGCACCTCGGACGGTGGGTCCGAGCTCACGCCGGCCCCGGGCGTGGGCTCGCCCGAACCCGGGGTGTCCGCGTCACCGGCGACGGTCCCGACGGCCGAGTCGGACGTGGAGTGCACGATCGTCGGCACAAAGGAGAGCGACGTCCTCCGCGGTACGACGGGGGCCGACGTCATCTGCGGCCTGAACGGCGACGATGCGATCGTCGGCCTGGACGGCGACGACGTGATCTTCGGGGGTCGAGGCAACGATCGGATCGACGGCGGTCCCGGCGCCGACGAGGTCGACGGCGGCCGCGGGGCCGACCTCGTGGCGGGGGGCGGCGGCGTCGACGACGTCGAGGGGGGACCCGGCCGGGACGCCGTGAGCGGCGACGCCGGGTCCGACATCGTCCAGGCGGGCCGCGGACTCGACTTCTGCGTCGCGACGGAGGACGGGGTCGGGGCGAACGACGTCGCGGACGGGGGGCCGGGCTTCGACCGCTACGACGCCGATCCGGGCGATCTCGTGG
>JBOGVL010000093.1:0-9273 GCA_050692535.1 Actinomycetota bacterium
GGCCCTGCATCGCGGCCAGCCCGGTCGTCACCAGGACGAACGCGCCCTTCGCCTCCCGCGTGCGATGGACCGCGTCCGCGCGGCGCGCCGCCACCTCGGGGGACGGGCTGATGCCCTCGTAGGGCAGCGCCTCCCACGGGGCGAGGTACGCGGCCCGGTCGTCGCCGAGCCACGCCCGTGCACCGCGCACGAGCGGCTCGGCCTCGCGGGGGCCGGCGGCGACGACCAGGACCGGTCCCTCGAGCGCGCGCGCGAGGGCGGCAACCACGAAGTCCTCCCCCGCGTCGGCGCGAGCGAGCACCGGCCGTGACCGATCGGTCAGCAGGCGCTCGAACGCCTGCGATCCGATCAGCGCGTCGAGCGATCCTTCCAACACCCCGTCGCCTCCGTTCGCCGGACCGAACAGCACGAACAGGCCCCGTTCGCGTGAACGAGGCCTTGACCTGCGGTTTCGATTTTGCCGATCTTCGTGAGCGCCCCGCCCTACGGGCGAGGACCCGCTCGATTGTATCGGTCCTGCGTGGCGAGCAGGCCGTCGCGGACCAGCGAGAGCACCGCGTCGGCGCCGTCGTCGACGAGGAGGGCGACGTCCGCCTCCTCACGCTTGGCGAAGTCCTCGAGCACCCAGTCGGCGGGGTCCTTCGAGCCCGGCGGGCGCCCGACCCCGAGTCGCACGCGATCGAACTCGGGCGTCCGCAGGGCCGCGGCCAGCGACTTGACGCCGTTGTGACCGGCGGTCGATCCGCCGAACTTGACGCGCAGGGCACCGAACGGGAGATCGATCTCGTCGTGCACCGCGATCACGTGGTCGGGTTCCACGTGGTGCCTGCGGGCGAGCGAGGCGAAGGCGGGTCCGTTCTCGTTCATGAACGCGTGGGCCTTCGCGAGCAGCACTCGCTCGCCCGACTCCTTCAGCTCGCACACGTCGGCGGGGACGAACCGGACCTTCCGGAACCGTTCTCCGGTGCGCGACGCCAGCTCGTCGACGACACGGAAGCCGAGGTTGTGGCGGCTTTTCGCGTAGCGCGGCCCGGGATTGCCCAGCCCGGCGACGAGCCAGGTCATGGTGGCGGGAGCGGTTAGCCCTCGGACTGCTCGGCCGAGCCCTCGGACTCCACGCCGGCCTCGCCCTCGGCGGCCTCGCCCTCGGCGGCCTCGCCCTCGGCGGCCTCCGCGGCCTCCTCCTCCTCCTCCAGCTCGACCGCCATCTGCGGCTGGGTGACCAGGACCACGGAGTCCTCAACGTTCGTCAGGATCGTGGCGCCCTCGGGCGCGACCAGGTCCGACACGCGGAGGCCATCTCCGATCTCGAGCGCGGAGATGTCGGCTTCGATGGCCTCGGGGACGTTGGTCGGCAGGCACTCGACCTGCAGCTCCCAGAGGTGGTGCTCGACGACGCCGCCGGCCTTCACGCCGACGGACTCGCCGACGACGCGGATCGGAACCGAGATCGTGATCTTCTCGTCGCGCCGGACGACGAGGAAGTCGACGTGGACGAAGCGCCCCTTGATGTGGTCCCGCTGGATCTCGCGGGGCATGGCGAGGTGCTCGTTCCCGTCGACGACCAGGTCGACAAGGACGTTCGTCCCCGCGCCGGTGTGGAAGAGATGGAACAGCTCCTTCGCGTCGACCGAGAGACCGATCGGGTCCATCCCGTGCCCGTAGAGCACGGCCGGCACGCGGCCTCCCGCCCGAAGCCTGCGGGCGACGCCTTTCCCCGCTTCTTCACGCTTGGTGGCGACGAGCTTCTGTTCCATGTCTGGCGTTCCCTCCGGCCGGGCATGGTACCAACACGCTGGGACGATGGGCCCGCCGCTACCTCCGTCGCGCCTCGTTCGTCTCTAGATCGGGAGGCGATGGCGGCCCGTGCAACGCGTTGAGCCCAGGACGATCGAGGCGATGCCGGAGACCAGCGGTCTCGAGGAGCTGTACGAGCGCCATGCCCCCGCGGCCGGGCGTCTGGCCTACCTGCTGACGGGCGACCGCGCGGCCGCCGAGGACCTCGTCCAGGAGGCGTTCGTCCGCGTCGTGGGCCGGTTCCGGCACCTGCGGGTCCCCGACGCGTTCGAGGCGTACCTGCGGCGGACGATCGTGAACCTGCACACGTCCCAGCTCCGACGCCGCCGACTGGAGCGGGCGCACTTGGAGCGGGAGCAGGCCGCCGCGCAGAAAGCATCGCCGGCGATGCCAGACGTGGGCGTGCGCGAGGAGCTCTGGCAGGCGCTCCAGGAGCTGCCCGCCCGACAACGCGCCGCGGTCGTCCTCCGCTACTACGAGGACCTCTCCGAGCGCGAGACCGCGTCGCTCCTCCACTGCTCCCCGAACGCCGCGAAGTCGTTGGTCGCCCGGGCGATGGGGACGCTCCGGGCCCGGATCGAAGGTGAGACGTCATGAACGACCTCGAGCAGGAGCTCCGCGATCTCCTTGAGACCAGGGTCGGCGACGCGCGCGTTGATCCCGCGCCACCGCCAGGGGTCCTGAAGCGGGCGCGCCGCCGGCAGGTCGGGACCGTCGTCACGGCCGTCGTCGCCACCACCGCGGTGCTGCTCGGCTCGATAATAGGCGTGCAGACGCTGCTCGAGGCGGAGCCCTCGCCCCCGCCCCGCCCCGCCGACGTCCCAGTGCTGCCCGACGCGCCCGGGGGCTTCTCTCCGGCGGTCCTGCCGTACGCGTCGATCTCGTACCCCGACGGCTGGTTCTTGCTCGAGACGTCCCCGCTCCTCGCGGGCGCCGCCGACGAAGAGGCGCTCCCGACGGGACCGGTCCTGCAGCTCTCGAACTTCGACCCGGACGTGCTCCACGCTCCGCGGTGCACGGTGGAGCCGGACAACATCCCGCCCACCGGCGTCCTGCTGACGGTCAGCGTGGTGTCGCCGCGCGATACCGAGCTCCTCCCCTCGGACGGCGCGTGGCCGGTCGAGCTGCACCAGCCGGCCCCCAACACCGAGCCCGTCTGCGAGCGCGGGCGCAGCGAAGAGGCTTCGTGGACGGCGCCCTCCGGCGTGCAGTACTGGGCGAGCGCGATCTACGGCCCGGACGCCGACGAGGCGGAGATTGCGACGATGAAGCGCGCCTACTCCACGCTCGTGTTCCCCCCGTCCTCCGCACCACAGCTTCCTCGCATGAGCGCGGTCCAGGGTCTGGGAACCCCTCGCATCGTGCTCGGCACGACGACGTTCGGCGGGGACGTCCTGACCTTCGTCGCCTATCTCGAGCTGGGAAGGGCACTCTGGGTGGGCGTCCAGTCGAACGGTCCGTGGACCGGGGCGACCGCGCCCTATTCGGGCAGCGAACCAGCCCCGGACGTTTCGGCGGGGCTGGCGGCGGTCATGCCGGCAGGCGCGCTGCTCTACGGGACGATCTCGCCCGACGTCGCCCGGGTCGAGGCCCGGACCGACTCCGGCGACGTGGCGCCGGTGAGCGTCGTTCCCCTCCCGGGGAGCCTCGGCATCGACGACCGGTTCGTGTGGGCGACGATCGCGGGAGGCGGGGACCGGTCGACGATCGTCGGGTACGACACGAACGGCGAGCCGATCGGGAACCCGTCGTTCCCGGTCGGACCCAGCACGGTGCTCGCGAGCGGGGAGGTCGACGGCGTGCCGTGGACGCTCACGCTGGAGGATCAGAACCAGGGCTGGATGGTGTCCTTCGAGCTCGAGGGTCAAGGCGGCGGCGGAGGCGGCTTCGCCGATCTGGGCGACCGCGTGTTCTACGGTGCCTCGAGCGGCGGCCCGTCCTGGAGCGCAGACACGGGCCTCTCGACGTTTCCGCTCGAGCTCTACGGCCAGGTCACGGATCGAGCCGATCGCGTCGAGTACCAGATGGTGAACGGCGACTCGATCGACGCCTCGTTGTACGACGTGCCGGAGCGTGGATACGAGGGACAGATCTATCTCCTCTTCGTCCCGGGCGACGTCCTCGTGCACGCCGGGGAGGTCGTCGCGTACGACGCCGACGGGGTCGAACTGGGCCGCCAGTACCTCGACTTCTCGCCGACGGCGCTCTTCGCGAAGGGACTGGAGGATTCCTCCCCCGAGGCCGTCGAGGCGATGAGGGACCTGCAGCTCGCCGGTGCGGTGGCCGGCCGCTACTACGGGACGCACGACCTCTCCTGGGAGGGATTCGGGCCGGAGGCCGCAGCCGCCATCTCCGACGACGTGGTCTACAACGCCGCGCCAACCGCCGTCGTCGGCGAGGTGAGCATCCGCGTGGCCGGCCCGGAGGGACTGGTGCTGGCGACCGTTGCCACCAACGGCGAGGTCTACGCCGCGTGCATGGAGTTCGGATCGACGTCGTACTACGGACGAAACGACGCGACCGATCCAGGCGAGTGCACGAACGGCTGGCTGGACCCGCCGGGATAGGATCGGGCGGCTCGCCGCGAGGAAGCCGGGCGCCCGCGCGCCTCTATGGATAGGAGGTGCGCGAGCACCGATATGGTGGCTGGCTACTGGTTCTCGCCGTGGAAGATCTCGGAGACGCTGGTGTCCTCGAAGACGGCGCGGAGGGCGTCGGCGATCAGCGGGGCGATCGAGAGCACCTTGAGCTTGCCGATGCGCTTCTCCTCGGCGATCGGCACGGTGTTCATGACGACGACCTGCTGGATCGGTGCCTCCTCGAGGTGCTGCACGGCTTTCCCGGACAGGACGCCGTGCGTCGCGGCCGCGAAGATCGGCCCGGCGCCGTGTTGGGCGAGCGCGCTCGCGCCCTTGGCGACCGTGCCGGCGGTGTCGATCATGTCGTCGACGATGATGCAGGGGCGACCGGCGACCTCGCCGACGACCGCCATCTCCTCGATCTTGTTCGCCTCACGGCGTGATCGGCGCTTGTACAGGAACGCCAGGTCGGCGTGCAGGTATTCGCGCAGGCGTTCGGCCGTCTTGATCCGGCCGGCGTCGGGGGCGACGACGACCACGTCCTCGTCGTGGAGCCCGACCTCCTCGCGCAGGTACCGGGTCAGCACGGGGAGCGCCGTCAGGTGGTCGAACGGGAAGTCGAAGTAGCCCTGGATCTGGCCCGCGTGCAGGTCGACCGAGACCACCCGGTCCGCGCCCGCGACCGTGATGAGGTCGGCGACGAGCTTGGCGCTGATCGGCTCCCGCGCCAGGCCTTTCTTGTCCTGGCGCGAGTAGCCGTAGTAAGGGACGACCGCGGTGATCCGCTTGGCGCTCGCACGCTTCATCGCGTCGATCATCACCAGCTGCTCCATGATCGACTCGTTGATCGGGTCCGCGTGGGTCTGGACGATGAAAACGTCGGCGCCGCGGACGCTCTCCTCGGAGCGGAAGTAGATCTCGCCGTCGGCGAACCGGGACATCTTCGCCGTGGAGAGCGGGACGCCGAGGTTGTCGGAGATCTCCTGGGACAGCGCGGGATGCGTGGTCCCGGCGAACAGCATCATCTTTTTCTTGGTGACGATCTCCACCTCAGCGCGCCCCCTTGCCCTTCCGCCTGCCCCGGGCTTCGGCCTCGTCGTCCTTGCGCTTCCGGTATCCCTCGACGACGCGCTGCTCGGACCGTTCGACGGCAAGGGCGCCGGGCGGGACGTCCTTCGTGATCACCGATCCCGCCCCCGTCACCGCGCCGTCTCCGACCCGAACCGGCGCCACCAGCATGGTATCCGAACCGATCCTGACGTCGTCCCCGATCACCGTCCGGTTCTTCGTGTAGCCGTCGTAGTTGGCGGTCACGGTCGCCGCGCCGATGTTCGTCCGCTCGCCGATGGTCGCGTCTCCCACGTAGGAGAGATGCGGAACCTTCGAGCCGCGGCCGACCTTCGACGCCTTGATCTCGACGAACGAGCCGGCCTTGGCGTCCTCGGCGAGGTCCGTCCCCGGACGGACGTGCGCGTACGGTCCCACCGCGACTCGCGCCCTGATGCGCGACCCCTTCACGACCGAGAACTGCACGACCGCCCCGTCGTCCAGACGCGAGTCCACGATCCGCGTCGAGGGCCCGACCTCGCACCCCGCCCCCACCCGCGTCGAACCCTCCAGGAACGAGAGTGGGTGGATCACCGTGTCTCGGCCGATCCGGACGTCGGCGTCGATGTACGCCGTCTCGGGGTCGAGCAGGGTCACCCCGTTGGCCATGTGCTCCTCATTGATGCGGCCGCGGACGATCCTCGTGACCTCGGCGAGCCCGCTCCTCGAGTTGATGCCGAGGGCGCCGCCGACGTCGACCTTCACGACCGAGACCCGTTCCCCCTTGTCCAGGAGGATCGGGAAGACCTCGTTGAGGTAGTACTCGCGCTGGCTGTTCTCGCGCCCGATCAGCGGGAGCGCACGGAACAGATCCGCCCGGCGGAAGGCGAACAGCAGCAACGAGACCTCGTTGATGTCCCGGAGCTCGGGCGGCGCGTCGAACCCCTCGACGATCCGCACCAGGCGGGTCCCCTCACGGACGATCCGCGCATAACCGCCGGGCTCGGCGATGTCCGTGGTGAGGATCGAGCCCGCACTCTTGGTACGCCGGTGGACCCGCAGGAGCTCGCGGACGTGCCCGGGCGCGGCCGGGTCGTAGTCGCCGGCGATCACCAGGATGTCGTCGACCTTGCCGATCGCCTTCTCCGCGCTGAGGACGGCGTGGCCGGTCCCGAGCGCCTCGCCCTGCTCGACGAAGACGGGCTCCGGCTCGACCCCCCATGAGCGCACCGCTTCGCGCACCTCGTCGGCGCCGTGGTGCACCACGACCACGATCCGCGAGGGCCGCGCCGCCTTGACGTTCCGCAGGACCCACCAGAGCGCCGGCCGGCCGCAGATCGGGTGCAGGACCTTGGGCGCCTTCGACTTCAGGCGTTTGCCTTTGCCCGCGGCGAGCACCACGGCGGCCAGCGAGCGGGACGAAGTCGAGCTGGTCACGAGATCCTCTCGGTCGGCGGGAGCACCCCTTTGTACTCGCGGCCGCCGACGGGTGGCAAGGCAGAGCCCGGCCGATCGACCCGGAGACGTTCCGGGGGGAGGAGTCGAACCTCCATCGAAGGCTCCAAAGGCCCGCGTCTTGCCGTTAGACCACCCCGGATCGCGCTCGATTATCCCTGCTCGACGGGCGGCCCGGAGGCCACGAACGCGGACTCGAACGACCCGGCGATCCCCTCCGCGTGCCCGCGGTCGCGCGCGAGGGCGACGACCGCCGAACCGCTCCCGGTCATGACGGCCCCGAGCGAGCCGGCGGCGAGCAGCCTCGCCTTCGCCGTGCCGATCTCGGGGTGGCGACGAACGACCGGCGCCTCCAGGTCGTTGAAGAGCAGCGGCCCGAGCGCACGGGCGTCGCCGGCGGCGGCCGCGTCCAGGAGCGGCTGCGGGTCCGGCCCGGGCGCCTCGCCGTCCTCGTCCCACCATCGGTAGGCGTCGGGCGACCGCACGCCGAAGCCGAGGTCGACGACGACCCACCAGAGGGAAGGCACCTCGGCCGGAGCCAGCAGCTCGCCGCGCCCGGACATCAGGATCGCCCCTCCCGCGAGCATGGCCGGGACGTCGGAACCGACCCGCTCGGCCACGGCGGCGAGCGTCCCCAGATCCAGCTCGCACCCCCACAGCTCGTTCAGCGCCAGCAGCGCCGCGGCCGCGTCCGCGCTCCCTCCGCCCAGGCCCGCCGCCACCGGGATCCGCTTGTCGATGTGGACCCGCGCGCCGCCCGCGTCGGGGCAGGCGTCCGCGAGCGCCAGGGCGGCGACGAGCGCGAGGTTCAACCCCCCCGACGGTACGTCGGCGGCGAGCTCGGACACCCCGGTCGTCTCGACGTGCAGAGCGTCGTCGGGCGTGACGGTCACGCGGTCCGCGAGCGAGATTGGAACGACGAGGCTCTCGAGGTCGTGGTAGCCGTCCTCGCGCGCCGACAGGACGCGGAGGAAGACATTGATCTTCGCGTTCGCGTCCCGGCGGATCGACCGGGGTGGTCTCACGGCCGCCAGCCGTCGGCGAGGAGGGCCTCGGTGATCCCGGCAAAGGCCTCGAGCCCGAGCTGCTCGGCCCGGGTCGCCGGGTCGACGCCGCTCGCCCGGAGGATCCGGGTCGCGTCGGGAAGCGCCAGACCCAGCCGGCGGATCGCGTTCGACATCGTCTTGCGGCGCTCGGCGAAGCCCTCGTCGACGACGCGAAACAGCGCCTCCGCGTCGACGGGGACCGGCGGTGGGTGTGGCGTGAAGCGGACGAGGACCGAGTCGACGTTGGGCCGCGGCCAGAAGACCTCGGCCGGGACGCGGCGGAGCAGCTCCGCACGCGCCCGGTACGCGACGCGAACGCTGACGGTCCCGTACGCCTCCTCCCCCGCGCGGGCCACGAACCGCTCCCCGACCTCCCGCTGCACCATGACGACGAAGAGGCCGATCCTCGGAACCCGCTCGAGCAGCTCGACCATGAGCGGAACCGAGATGTTGTAGGGGAGATTCGACACCATCGTCCACGGACTCTCGCCAAGGAGCCCGTCCCAGTCGGCCCGCATGGCGTCGGACTGCTCGACCCGCACGAGGGGGTAGGGGGCGACGACCTCGCGGAGCCCCGGGACGATCTGACGGTCGAACTCGATCGCGAGGACCTCGCAGCCGGCTTCGGCGAGCGCCAGGGTGATCGAGCCGAACCCCGCACCGATCTCGAGAACCCGGTCGCCCGGGCCGACGCCCGCGTCCCCAACGATCGCCCGGGCGAGGTTCGGATCCGCGATGAAGTGCTGGCCGAGCGTCTTGGTCGGACGGATGCCGTGGCGCCGGGCCAGGTCCCGGAGCGCGGAGCGCCCCAGGCCCGGCCCTGCCTCACCAGGCGAGGCGGACCTGGCAGACCCCCTGGCCGAGCGGGGCGATCCGGGCGAAGGCCTCGTCGCTGAGGTCGATGACCCGGCCTCCGAACGGTCCCCGATCGTTGATCACCACCTGGACGCTGTCGCCGCTGGCGAGATTCGTGACGGTGACCACCGTACCGAAGGGCAACCAGGGATGCGCCGCCGTCAGGCCGTTGCCCGGCGCGAAGGAGTACCAGCTCGCCTCGCCGACCTGTGACCCGTGGTCCTGGTTCTCGCGGCCGACGAGGCGCTTGGCGGCGACCGCCTCACGGAGCACCTGTCGCCCGAGCAGGTCGCGGACGACCACCTCGCCGTTCACGATCTTCAGCCGGTACCGCTCGAACATCAGCCCGGCGACGCCGCCTCGGACGAGCCGGACCTGCCCGGGATCCAGGTCGTCCGTGTACTCCGTGTACGTCGTGAAGGGGATCGGGACGCGGAGCTCGCGCAGCCGGTAGTCGATCGACGTGTAGCGGATCTTGGCGCCGTGTTTGAGGG
>JBOGVL010000094.1:0-9272 GCA_050692535.1 Actinomycetota bacterium
GCGCCCCACGAGGGCGCGGAGCGACGCGAAGCTCTCCGGAGCGCACCGGGACGTGCCGAGCCGGATCGGCTCGTACCGCGTCCCGTGGCAGTCCGAGCCTCCCGTCGGGATCAGGCCGAGCCGGCCGGCGAGATCCCGATAGTAGGTCCGCTGTTCCGGCGTGTGGTCGGTGTGATCGACCTCGAGGCCCGCCATGCCGGCCTCGCGCATCGCCTCGATCAGGCCGTCCGGCACGGCCGTCTGATCGCCCCACATCCCGGGGTGGGCGAGGACGCACAGACCGCCCGCGCGGCGGATCAACGCGACGGCGTCGAGCGGATCGAGCGCGTGTTTGGCAACGTGGGCGGGCCGCTCGTCGGCGATCCACCTCTCGAACGCCTCCTCTTCGGAGGCGACGACGCCGGCCTCCACCATCGCCTGTGCCACGTGCGGGCGCACGATGTTGCCGCCCCGGGCGATCTCGCGGACGCGCTCGAACGAGATCGGCAGGCCGAGCGCCTGCAGCTTCTCAACCATCAGCTCGCCGCGCCGGAACCGGTCGTCGCGCAGGCGACGGAGCTCCGTCTGAAGCTCGGCGTTCCCCCCGTCCATCCAGTAACAGAGGACGTGCACGCTCGTGCGCTGGTGCTCGGCGGAGAACTCCACGCCCGGCACGACATCGACGCCGAGCTCCGCTCCCGTCGAGGACGCCTCGGCCAGCCCCTCCGTGGTGTCGTGATCCGTGACGGCGACCACCTCGAGGCCGCGCTCGGCGGCAAGGCGAACCAGCTCCGACGGCGCGAAGGTCCCGTCCGAGCGATCCGTGTGCGTGTGCAGGTCGATACCGGGCACGACGGGTCATGCTCGCAGACGCGCTACCGCCCGTCAGGCGGGCGCGACGTGGGCGGCGGTGATCGCGCCGATGGAGTCGGCCCCGGCGAGCGCCATGGCGTTCTCGAGCTCCCCCCGCAGGATGCGGAGAACATCGACGACGCCCTCCTCGCCGGCGACGGCCAGCCCCCAGCACGCCGGCCGCCCGACCAGCACGGCGGCCGCGCCCAGCGCGATCGCCTTGAACACGTCGACGCCTCGCCGGACGCCCCCGTCGACGAGCACGGGCAGCCGGCCCTCCACGGCCTCGACCACCTCGGGCAGCGCCGTGAGCCCCGCGGCGACGCCGTCGAGCTGTCGCCCGCCGTGGTTGGAGACGACGATCCCGTCGGCGCCGAGCCCGGCGGCGATGCGCGCGTCCTCCGCCGTCAGGACGCCCTTCACCAGGAGCGGCACCGGGGCGTGCTCGCGGATCCACGCCAGGTCGTCCCACGTGATGTTCGGGTCGTAGACGAGCTCGCTCTGGGGCAGCCCGATCGGCATCTCGAAGCCGCTGCGCGTGTCGCGGTGACGGAGACCGCCGACCGGGAAGTCGACCGTGAAGCAGACGGCGCCGTAGCCCGCCGCGTGCACGCGATGGAGGACCTCCTCCGTGCGGCCGCGGTCGGTCAAGACGTAGAGCTGCCACCACTTGACGAACGCCGAGGCCGCCGCAACCTCCTCGAGGGCGTCGGCCGCGTTCGACGACACCGTCATGATCGTCTGCGCGCGGGCGGCGGCTCGCGCCGTCGCGAGCTCACCCTCGGGATGCGCCAGCCGCTGATACGACCAGGGCGCGATCAGCACCGGGAACGAGATGCGCTCGCCGAGGATCGCGGTCGACGGGTCGATCGACGCCGACCCCGTGAGCATCCGCGGCCGGATCACCCAGCGCTCGAACGCCCGGCGGTTCTCGGCGAGGGTCCACTCGTCGCCCGCCCCCCCGGCGTAGTAGTCGTAGACGTCCGGCGGCAGCACCGCTCGGGCGGCGGGCTCGTAGTCGTCGACGACCAGGAACCGGCGATCCTCGAGCACGCGCGGAGCCTACCCCTTCACAGCTGCGACGCCGGCACGACGTTCGGCGTCACGGTGTCCGCGGCGACCACCCGGAAGAAGCCGTCCTCGTAGGCGATCGTTCGCCGGAGGAACGCGGGTGGACAGCAGGCGGGCTCGTCGTTCGGGTACTGGGCCCCGTACTCCTGCATCTCTCCCGCCGAGACGACCAGAGCGCCTCGTAGCGGCGGATCGGGATGGGCCAGGACCGTCGGCAGCCCGTCCTGACCGTAGCCGACGATGTCGTATTCGAGCGTCAGGAACTCGTCGCTGCCGCGGAACCCGACGACGAGCTCGGGGACACCGTCGCCGGTGAGATCGGCCGGGAGGACGTTCGCGTCGCTCCATCGCTCCCCCGAGGGATCCGCCGCCTGCAGCCACTCGACCCAGCCGCCGGCGTCGGGGACGTAGGTGAACACGCGGACCCGAAGCGCGGTCGCGCCGGTCGTGGTCGCCGAGCTCTCCACGACCCAGACGACGCGGCCCCCCGCGACGGGGACCTCGCCACACTGACCGATCGTTCCCGCCGACACGAGGCTCATGCACGGCGAACCCGCGGGCGCGGCGACGACCGGCCGGTCTCCCTCGAGCAGCACCTGGCCCTGGTTCGTGATGGCGGGCTCCTGACCGGGGGCCGGCGTGACGACGGCCGGAGAACCCGCGACGCTCACCGACGGCGACGCCGCCGGGCTCTCCACCGGGGGCGAGGCGCGAACCTCGTCGCGCCCCGCGCGTCCGACGAGGAAGCCGACGAAGACCCCGATCGCGAACGTGAGAGCGCCGATCACGATCACGGCGCGGCGGGCGTCTCCGAACACGCGACGACGTTACGGCCCGGCGCGTTCGCGAACAAGGACCGCCCGCGCTCAGCGGCCGCGAGCGAACCGGCGCACGCCGCCGAGGTCCCGGGACAGCCCCCGGGCGGACTCCTTCACCGCCGCGACGACCTCCTCGCGCTCCCGGCCCTCGGGCAGGAGTCGCTCGACCGGGCCGGCCACACCGATGGCCCCCACCGGACGTCCGTCGTGATCGAGGATCGTCGCCGCCACCTCGGCCTCGCCGAGCACGGCCTCCTGGTCCTCGACCGCCACGCCATCGCGCCGGATCGTGTCGAGCGCGCGGCGAAGCCCGCGGGCGTCGACGATCGTGCGCCCGGTCAACCGGGCGAGCGGTCCCTCGAGCAGCTCTCGCAGGGCGGCCTCGTCGCGATAGGCCGCCACCGCCTTGCCGAGGGCGCTCGCGTGCCAGGGGATGGCGGCCCCGACCTCGAGGATCTGGACGGAGTTGTCGGGACGGAACACGTGGTGGACGATCAGCACGTTCCACCCGTTCGGGACCCCGACGCGGACCGCCTCGCCCGTCCGGCTCGCCAGCGCGTCCGCCCACAACAGGGACCGCGCGCGGAGCTCGTGACCATCCAGGAACGCATTGCCGAGCTGGAGCAGCGCCGGCCCGAGCCGGTACTTTCCGGTCTCCAGGTCGCGTTCGACGAGCGCGTCCTCCTCGAGCGCCCGGAGCAACCCGTACACGGTCGCCTTCGCGAGCCCGAGCCGCTCGGAGAGCTCGGTCACCCCGAGGCGCGGCGGTCCCGACCCGAGCTCGCGGAGGATCGCCGACGCGCGACGAACCGACTGGATCATCGGGGCGCCTCCTCCGCGGCCGCCCGCTCGAGCGCGGCGATCAGCAGCGCGGTCGACGTGGCGCCGGGGTCCTGGTGCCCCACGCTCCGGGGGCCGAGGTAGGAGGCCCGACCCTTCCGCGCCTGCAGCGGGACCGTGGCCCGCATGCCCTCCTCGGCGGCGGCCCGCGCCCGGCCGACGGCCCCGACGAGGTCGTCCCCCGATCGCAGGCCGCGTTCGAAGGCCTCGATCGCGGGCAGGAGGGCGTCGACGATCGTCTTGTCGCCGACCTGCGCCGCGCCGAGTCGCTGGATCTCCTCGAGCGCCGCGCGCAGCAGGACGAGCAGGCCCTCGGCGTCGAACGTCCGCGAGTCCAGCGCCCGACCCATCTGCCGGATCGCGGATCCGTAGAGCGGCCCGGCCGCGCCGCCGACCGACAGGACCAGCGTCGTCCCGACCGTCTCGAGCAGCTCCCCCGGCGCTCGCGCCGACTCGCCCTCGATCTTGGTGACCGCCGCCGCGAACCCTCGGTCCATGTTGAGGCCGTGATCCGCGTCGCCGATCGCCGCGTCGAGCTGCGTGAGGTAGTCGCGCTGATCGTGGATCGCGAGCGCCGCCTCCCCGATCCAGCGCGCCACGAACGCGCCGCCCATCGACCGCCCCTGCCGCTCCATTCGCCTCGCTCCCCCCGGCCTGGCCCAATCCGACCCAGGATGTTCGACCATACCGAACAAGCCACGGACATGCCACCTCGCTCTCGGTGGGTCCGTCGATTTGACGGAAGCACGCAAACAGGATTCTCTACGCGAGGTGTCCACCCGGGCACGACGAGGGGGTGATCCGAGAGATGTTCCTCGGTGAAGTGGTAGGGACCGCGGTCCTGATCCTGTTGGGGGACGGCGTCGTCGCCGGCGTGCTCCTCAACAAGTCCAAGTCGCAGAACGGCGGCTGGATCGTCATCACCTGGGCGTGGGGGATCGGCGTCCTCGCGGGCGTCTTCGTGAGCCTCGCCGTCACCGACGGCGTCGCCCACCTGAACCCCGCGGTGACACTCGGGCTCGCCGCGATCGACCTGACCGAGTGGGCCGACGTGCCGACGTTGATCGCCGGGCAGTTCGTCGGGGCCGCGATCGGCGCGACGCTCGTGTGGCTCGCCTATCTGGCGCACTGGCCGGAGACGGACGATCCCGGGCTGAAGCTCGCGGTGTTCTCGACGGGTCCGGCGATCCGCAACACCGCCGCGAACCTGATCACGGAGGTCATCGGCACCTTCATGCTGCTGTTCGGCATCCTCGCGCTCCCGGCGGAGTTCCCGACGGGGCTCGCGGTCGCGTTGCTCGTCGTGGGCATCGGCCTCTCGCTCGGCGGCCCCACCGGGTACGCGATCAACCCGGCGAGGGACCTGGGTCCGCGGATCATGCACTTCGTCCTTCCGATCGCCGGGAAGGGGGACTCGGACTGGGGGTACTCCTGGGTGCCGGTCGTCGGCCCGATCATCGGCGGTGTGCTCGGAGCTCTGGTCGGCGACGCGGTCTTCGGATGAGCCTCGCTCCCGCCCGTCGCCCGCAGGCAAGGAGATGAGGGGATCGTCATGAAGAAGCTGATCAACAAGCCGGAGGACGTCGTCCGGGAGGAGCTGCAGGGCATCGAGCAGGCTCACCCCGACCTCGTCAAGGTCTTCTACGACCCGTACTACATCGTGCGAGCCGACGCGCCGGTCCAGGGGAAGGTATCCCTGGTGTCAGGCGGCGGCTCGGGGCACGAGCCGATGCACGGTGGCTTCGTCGGGGCCGGCATGCTCGACGCGGCCTGCCCGGGCGAGGTCTTCACGTCGCCGACCCCGGACCAGATGGAGGCGGCGACCAAGGCGGTGAGCGGCGGCGCCGGCGTCATCCACATCGTCAAGAACTACACGGGCGACGTCATGAACTTCGAGATGGCGGCGGAACTTTGCCGCTCGGAGGGCGTCGAGGTCGAGTCCGTGCTGGTGGACGACGACGTGGCCGTGCAGGACAGCCTCTACACGGCCGGGCGTCGCGGGGTCGGCACCACGGTCCTCATGGAGAAGATCGCCGGCGCCGCCGCCGAGGAGGGGCGCCCGCTCAAAGAGGTCGCCGACGTCTGCCGCGAGGTGAACGCGAACGGGCGCACCATGGGCATGGCGCTCACCTCGTGCACGGTGCCCGCGGCCGGCAGACCGACCTTCGAGCTCGGCGAGGACGAGATGGAGATCGGCATCGGGATCCACGGCGAGCCGGGGCGCGAGCGGATGAAGGTCAAGCCCGTCTCCGAGATCGTGGACATGATGGCGACTGCGATCGTCGACGACCTGCCGTTCAAGCAGGGCGACAACGTCCTGGCGTTCGTGAACGGGATGGGCGGCACGCCGCTGATCGAGCTGTACGTGGTGTTCAACGAGGTGGCGAAGTTCCTGAAGGGGCGCGGGATCACGATCGCCCGGAACCTCATCGGCTCATACATCACCTCGCTCGAGATGGCGGGCTGCTCGATCACGCTCCTCAAGATGACCGACGAGTTCACGCGGCTCTGGGACGCGCCGGTGAAGACGGCCGGCCTTCGCTGGGGCGCGTAGGCCCGAGCGGCGGAGCGGTCGGCGGGCGTGAATGCGAAGACGGGGGTGCGGGCGGCCCGTGGCCCGCACCCCGCTGGGGGTGGAGGTTGAGCGTGTCGTACGACGACGTGGTCCGCCTGATCCGGGCGTTCGCGGACGTCGTCGCCGACAAGAAGGAGGAGCTGACCACCCTGGACTCGGCGATCGGCGACGCCGACCACGGCATCAACATGAACCGGGGCATGCAGGCGGCGATCGCCAAGCTGGACGGCCAGGCCCCGGGCGACGTCGGCGCGCTGCTCAAGACGGTCGGGATGACCCTGGTCTCGACCGTCGGCGGGGCGGGCGGTCCGTTGTACGGAACGCTGTTCCTGCAGCTCGGCGCGGCGACCGCGGGCAGGGAGACCATCGAGGCGGCCGACTGGGCCGTCGCGCTGGACGCGGCGGTGACCGGCGTCCAGGCCCGCGGGAAGGCACAGCTCGAGGACAAGACGATGATCGACGCCCTCGTCCCGGCTCGGGATGCCTACCGGGCCGCGCTCGAGGACGGAGCGCCGTTCCCCGAGGCCCTGCGACGGGCCGAGGCCGCGGCGGAGGGAGGGATGAGAGCGACGATCCCGCTCGTGGCGCGGAAGGGGCGCGCGAGCTACCTGGGCGAGCGCAGCGCCGGGCACCAGGACCCGGGCGCCACGTCCTCCTGGCTCCTCATGAAGACGGTCGCCGACACCTGGAGCGGCGAGGACTAACGAAGGAGGTGGCTTCCCCCATGGCGGAATACGTGGGCGCGGTCGACCAGGGCACGACCAGCACCAGGTTCATGGTCTTCGACCACGGCGGCAACGTGGTCGGGGTCGATCAGAAGGAGCACGAGCAGATCTACCCGAAGCCTGGCTGGGTCGAGCACGACCCCAAGGAGATCTGGCAGCGAACGCAGGAGGTGATCGACGGCGGGCTGAGCAAGGCGGGCATCTCCGCGAGCGATCTCGCGGCGGTGGGCGTCACGAACCAGCGCGAGACGACCGTCGTCTGGGACAAGGCGACGGGCGAGCCCGTCTACAACGCCCTCGTCTGGCAGGACACGCGGACGCAGGGCGTCGTCGACGAGCTCTCGGCCGACGGAGGACAGGATCGGTTCCGCGAGAAGGCGGGCCTGCCGCTCGCGACGTACTTCTCCGGCACGAAGGCGAAGTGGCTCCTGGAGAACGTCGAGGGACTGCGCTCCCGCGCCGAGGCCGGCGAGGTGCTGTTCGGCAACATCGACACCTTCGTCATCTGGCACCTGACGGGCGGTCCCGACGGAGGCGTCCACGTGACCGACGTCTCGAACGCGAGCCGGACGATGCTCATGAATCTCGAGACGCTCGACTGGGACGACGAGCTCCTTTCGGCGTTCGGGGTGCCACGGGCGATGCTGCCCGAGATCCGGCCCTCGTCGGCGGTGTACGGGGACGCCAAGGGGTCGCTCGCCGGCATCCCCGTGGCCGGCGACCTCGGTGACCAGCAGGCGGCGACCTTCGGGCAGGCCGCGTACGACGTCGGCGACGCGAAGAACACGTACGGCACCGGCAACTTCATGCTGCTGAACACCGGGACCGACGCGGTGCAGAGCAAGAGCGGGCTCCTTACGACGCTCGGCTGGAAGCTCGGCGACCAACCGGCCGTCTACTGCCTCGAGGGCGCGATCGCGATCACCGGGGCGCTCGTGCAGTGGCTGCGCGACAACATCGGCCTGATCAAGACCTCGCCCGAGATCGAGGACCTCGCCAAGACGGTCGAGGACAACGGAGGCGTCTACTTCGTTCCGGCGTTCTCGGGTCTGTTCGCGCCCTACTGGCGCGGCGATGCCCGAGGCGTGATCGTCGGCCTGACGCGGTACGTCAACAAGGGGCATATCGCGCGCGCCGCCCTCGAGGCGACCGCGTGGCAGACCCGCGAGGTGCTCGACGCGATGGAGGCGGACTCCGGCGTCAAGCTGAAAGAGCTCAAGGTCGACGGCGGGATGGTCTTCAACGACGCGCTGATGCAGTTCCAGGCCGACTGCCTGCAGGTGCCGGTGATCCGGCCGAAGGTCGCCGAGACGACCGCGCTCGGCGCGGCCTACGCGGCCGGGCTCGCCGTGGGCTTCTGGGGCTCCTACGAGGACCTGCGGCAGAACTGGGGCAAGGACAAGGAGTGGACGCCCGCGATGGCGGCAGGCGAGGTCGACCGCGAGTACGCGCAGTGGAAGAAGGCGGTCACCCGCACGTTCGACTGGGTCGAGTAACGGAACGGGGGCCCTCGGAGACACCGAAGGGACCACGTCCACGGGAGGCACCATGGAGAAGGAGCACAAGCACGGCGACTTCGCCGAGGGCCAGGACAAGGACGACGAGCACGAGCACCACACGGGCTCGTTCGCCGAAGGCCAATCCGACGAGCACGAGCACCCCGAGGAGGGGAAGGAGGGCGACTTCGCCGAGGGCCAGGAAGCCCCTGACGAGCACGAGCACGAGGAAGGCTCGTTCGCCGAGGGGCAGTCCGAGTCCAAGGACTGAACGGCCCACCGGGGTCCGTGGTGCGAGGATGGCGTGGATGAGCGCGCCCGCACCGCGGACCCCGATCCAGCGGCACGATCCGAGTCGCGGGGCCGGGCCGTGACCAGGCTCCGGACCGAGGTGCTCGTCGTCGGTGGCGGATCCACCGGACTGGGCGTCGTTCGCGACGCCGCGATGCGGGGGTTCGCCACGACCCTCGTGGATCGGGGCGACCTCGCCACCGGGACCACGGGCCGTTTCCACGGGCTCCTGCATTCCGGGGGCCGCTATGTCGTGAAGGACCCGAAGGCGGCCGAGGAGTGCATCCACGAGAACCGCGTCCTCCGGAGGATCGCGGCCGACTGCATCGAGGACACCGGCGGCCTGTTCGTCACGACGCCGCTCGACGACCCCGACTACGCGGATCCGTTCATGGCCGCGTGCCGGGCCGTCGACATCCCGGTAGAGGAGATTCCCGTCGCGAACGCCCTCCGGGAGGAGCCTCGCCTGAACGCCCGCATCTCCCGGGCCTTCGCCGTGCCGGATGCCTCCGTCGACTCGTGGAAGACGGTGTGGGCGTGCGCGCGGTCGGCGGAGGCGCACGGGGCCAGGATCCTCCCGTACCACGAGATCCTTCGCCTGGTCGTCGACGGCGGTGTCGTGAAG
>JBOGVL010000095.1:0-9256 GCA_050692535.1 Actinomycetota bacterium
GCGAGGGCCAGCGGTGGCGCGATCACCGGAAAAAGGTGCTCGAGCACCTTCCCGAGCCTGGTGGAGGGGTCCACGAGCCGCCCGAGCACCGAGAAGGCCTCCGCCGGACGCCGGAACCCGAGACCGGCGAGCAGCTCCTCGGTCGCCGGCCGGTCCGTGCCGGGGCGCGGCGCCCGCGGGCCGGCGAAAGCCTCGAGCAGCGGGCGGTAGAACAACCGCTCGTGCACACCCCGGACGAGCGCGGTCTGCCGGTCGTACTCGGCCTGGAGCGCCTCCGCCCCCTCGAGCCCCAGCGAGCGGGCCAACGTCGTGCGAGACGCCCGGTCCGCCGGCAGGTCGTGCGTCTGGAGGTCCCGCACGATCTGCAGGCGGTGCTCGAGCGTGCGGAGGAACCGGTACGCGCCGGCGAGCGCCTCCGCGTCGGGCTCGGCGACATACCCCTCGGCTGCCAGGGCGGCGAGCGCCGCGAGCGTGTTCGGTTCGCGCAGTCGTTCGTCGCGGCGTCCGTGGACGATCTGCAGCAGCTGCACGGCAAACTCGACGTCGCGGATCCCGCCCCAGCCGCGCTTCACCTCGGTGGCCGCCTTGCCCCGCGCGCGGACGTACTCCTCGAGCCGGACCTTGACCTGGCGCACCTCGTCGATGGCCTGCGGCGCCAGCTCCTCCGGATAGACGAACGGGGCTACGGCGTCGACGAAGCGTGCGCCGAGGGCCTGATCGCCCGCGACCGGCCGCGCCTTCAGCAGCGCCTGCCGCTCCCACGTCGCCGCCCGGGTGGCGTAGTACTCGCGCATCGCCTCCGGCGACCGCGAGAGCGAGGCGGCGCGACCGCCGGGGCGAAGCGTCGCGTCCACGCGAAGGGCGAGGCCCTCGGAGGTCGGCTCGGACAACAGTCGGATGAAGGCGGCCGCCGATCGTTCGGCATCCCGCTGGCCGACGGCCCCGGGCTCCGCGTGCAGGAACACGATGTCGACGTCGGACGCGTAGTTGAGCTCCCGCCCGCCGAGCTTGCCGAGCCCGACCACCGCGAGCGAGCTCGCTCCGGCGGCCTCGGCGGCTCGCACCAGGCACGCCTCGGCCACGGCGCTGATCTCGGCCACGACCTCCTCGAGCCCCGCGCCCGCGAGGTCGCGGGCGGCGATTCGGAGCATGGCCCGACGACGGAACCGCCGGAGCCCTCCCTCCGACCCCAACGTGCCCGCGTCGGCGGCGCACTCTGCATCGAGCTCACCGCGCGTCCGGGCGCGAAGGTCGGTGAGCGAGGCCGTCTCCTCGGGATGGGCCACGAGGAAGTCGGCGGCCGCCCTCGAGAAACCGAGCAGGCGGACGGCGACCGGGAGCACGTCCTCCCGGCCGAGCACCTCCCGGGCGCGCGGGTCCTCGCCGACGCGCGAGACGGCGACGCGCGCGAGCTCCGGGTCGGGCGCGCCGGCGAGGGTCCGCCCGATCAGCTCCGGCGTCAGCACCCGTCCCCTTCCCTCGCGTCCCGCACGGTCGCGATTATCGTGCCGCGCCCGGTCCGCGCCCGGCTCGCGCCCCCCCGAGAGTTAACCGTCGCGTAACGGCCCCCTCCCGGAGCCCCGATAGGCTCGCTCCGTGCCCTTGTCCAACGAGGCCGAGTTCGTCCTGCGCACGATCGAGGAGCGTGGCATCCGCTACGTCCGGCTGTGGTTCACCGATGTCCTCGGGTTCCTGAAGTCCTTCACGATCACGTCCCAGGAGCTGGAGGGCGCGTTCGGGGAGGGCATGGGGTTCGACGGCTCCTCGATCGACGGGTTCAGCCGGATCCAGGAGTCCGACATGGTCGCCGTCCCCGACCCCTCGACGTTCCAGCTCATCCCCTGGAAGACCGAGGCGCAGGTCGCGCGGATGTTCTGCGATGTCTTCAACCCCGACGGCACGCCCTTCGAGGGCGATCCCCGGTTCGTGCTGAAGCGGCAGCTCGAGCGGGCATCAGACCTCGGCTTCACGTTCTACGTGGGTCCCGAGCTCGAGTACTTCTATTTCCGCGGCGCCCAGGACCCCACGTTCCTGGACCAGGGCGGGTACTTCGACGAGACGCCGCTGGACGTCGCGACCGACTGGCGCAAGCGCACCGTGGCCTACCTCGAGGCGATGGGGATCCCGGTCGAATACGTGCACCACGAGGTCGCCCCGAGCCAGCACGAGATCGACCTGCGCTACGCCGATGCTCTCACGATGGCCGACAACGTCATGTCGTACCGGCTCACCGTGAAGGAGGTCGCACAGGAGTTCGGGATCTACGCCACGTTCATGCCCAAGCCCGTCATGGGCGTGAACGGCAGCGGCATGCACACACACCAGTCGTTGTTCACCGGCGACCGGAACGCGTTCTTCGAGGAGGGCGATGAGTACCACCTGTCGAAGATCGCGAAGCGCTACATCGCCGGCATCCTCACCCACGCTCCCGAGATCACGCTGGTCACCAACCAGTGGGTCAACTCCTACAAGCGACTCGTCCCGGGCTACGAGGCGCCGGTCTACGTCTGCTGGGCGCGACGCAACCGCTCGGCGCTCGTCCGCGTGCCCCAGTACAAGCCGGGCAAGGAAGAGGCGACGCGGATCGAATATCGCTCGCCGGATCCCGCGTGCAACCCGTACCTGGCGTTCGCGACGATGCTCGCGGCCGGGCTGGACGGGATCGAGGAGGAGCTCGACCTGCCACCCGAGGCCTCGAACAACATCTACGAGATGGGCGAGGACGAGCGTCGGGCCGCGGGGATCCGCTCGCTGCCCGCCGACCTCCACGAGGCGATCGAGCTGGCGAGCGGCTCGAAGGTTCTCCGCCGGGCGCTCGGCGACCACGTGCACGAGTTCCTGATCCGGAACAAGCGCGAGGAGTGGGACGCGTACAAGTCGTACGTCACGCCGTACGAGCTCGAGCGGTACCTCCCGATCCTCTAGCCGACGGATCGGCGGGCCCCGGCCGGCACGTCGATCTCGAACCAGACGGCCTTCTTGCCATCCAGGGACAGGCCCCACCGGTCGGAGACCCGGTCGACCAGGAGGAGGCCGAACCCGCCGGCGAGGTCGGGAGCGGCGCGGGTCGCCCACTCGAATCGCGGGCTGCCGTCGGTCACCGCGATCCGCACGCAGTCGCGCGCGACCTCGATCCGCAACCCGACCGATCCGTCCGGCTCGGGCCGGGCGTGCCGGATCGCGTTCGTCACCAGCTCGTCCGTCAGGAGCGTCGCGTCCGCGAGCCGCTCGAGGGAGAGGACGCCGCGGAGGCGACGCCCGACCTCACGCCGTGCCTCCGCACCGGCCGTCGAGGCGTGCGGAAGACGGAGCTCGGTGTGACGCTCAGGTTGCTCGCCGCGGTCCGTCACTCGGCCACCCACACGGGCCGGCGTCGTCATCGCTCGACCCCCTCCATGCTAGGCACCTCGCCCGGCTCTCCCGCAACCCCGACTTCGGGTAGCCTGCGCCGAGGCGGGCGCTTCGTGCCCGCGGGCTCCGAGGAGGTCCGCATGGCCGATCAGGACGAGGTCCCGTCGAGCGACCTGAGCCCCACCCTCGCGGAGACGGCCCGTCGGCGGGCCGACCTGCACGTGGCGCTCGTTGCGGTCGAGAGCGCGATCTCGAGCCCGGCGGTCGGGCGCGAGGCGGACTGGACCAAGGACGTGACGCGGAACCTGCAGGATCTCGCCCACGCGATCCGGGAACACATCGAGATCACCGAGCGGCCGCAGGGCCTGTACGACGAGATCAGCCAGAAGGCGCCGCGGCTCGCGATCAAGATGGAGCAGCTGCGGGCGGAGCATCCCGAGCTTCGCGACGGCACCGACGACCTGATCGCGCGGCTCGAGGCGACCCCGATCGGCGATGCGTGGCCCCTGGCCGAAGCGCGCGACGACCTGCAGCGTCTCCTCGGCCGGCTCGTCCGGCATCGGCAGCTCGGCGCCGATCTCGTGTGGGAGGCCTACAACCTCGACATCGGCGGCATCGAGTAGCCCGGAGCGACGCTCCCCGCCGCTAGGCTGACGGCGATGGTTCGCATCGCGCTCGGACAGATCGACGGCACCGTCGGCGACCTCGAGGGCAACCTCGAGCTCATGATCGCCTGGGCTTCGCGCGCAACAGAGGCGTCGGCGGACGTCGTCGTCTTCCCCGAGCTGGCGGTCACCGGGTATCCGCCCGAGGACCTCGTCCTCCGGCCGTCGTTCGTCGACGACAACCTGGAGGCGCTCCTCCGGTTGGCGAAGGAGACGGCCGGCGGATGCTCCGTCCTCACGGGGTTCGTCGACCGGACGGAGCGAGGGATCCACAACGGGGCCGCGCTCCTCGCCAACGGCGACGTCGTCGCGCGGTACCACAAGGTGAAGCTCCCCAACTACGGAGTGTTCGACGAACGCCGCACGTTCGTTCCCGGTGATGCCGAGTGTCCCGTGCGGATCGCGGACTCCGAGCTCGGCCTGTCGATCTGCGAGGACGCGTGGGCGCCCGGCGCGCCGTTCGACGCGTACGCCGAACGGCGGACGCCGGTGATCCTCAACATCAACGGGTCCCCCTACCATCGGGGCAAGGCCGGCGAGCGCGAGGAGATCTGTCGGGACCGGGCCCTCGAGACGGGGGCGTGGATCGTGTACGTGAACGCCGTCGGTGGTCAGGACGAGCTCGTCTTCGACGGCGGGAGCCTGGTCGTCGCTCCCGACGGCGAGCTCAAGCACCGGGCCGCCGCGTTCGAGGAGGACCTGCTGATCCTGGAGATCGACGGCGAGTTCTCCGCCGCCCGCGAACGCCCGGCGCCGCCGACGGGTCCGGAGGAGGTCTACCGGGCGCTCGTGCTCGGGCTGCGGGACTACGTGCGGAAGAACGACTTCCGGGAGGTCGTGCTCGGTCTGTCGGGTGGCGTGGACTCGGCCCTCGTGGCCACGCTCGCCGTCGACGCCCTCGGGCCCGAGGCCGTCCGCGCCCTGGCGATGCCGTCGCGGTACTCCTCGTCCGAGAGCCTCGAGGACGCGTCGGCGTGCGCGCGGCGACTCGCGATCCGGCTCGACACGATCCCCATCGACGACGTCTTCTCGACGTACGTCGCGGCCCTCGCGGAGCCGTTCCGCGGGAGCGAGCCGGGGATCGCCGAGGAGAACCTCCAGGCTCGCATCCGGGGCAACCTCCTCATGGCGATGTCCAACCGATTCGGTTCGATGGTGCTCGCGACCGGGAACAAGAGCGAGTACGCCGTCGGCTACGCGACGCTGTACGGGGACATGGCCGGCGGATTCGCGCCGATCAAGGACGTGCCGAAGACCCTCGTCTACGAGCTCGTCCGGTGGCGCAACGACCGGGACTCCTGGGCGGGGCCGATCCCCGAGCGCATCGTCACGAAGCCGCCGTCCGCCGAGCTGCGGCCGGACCAGAAGGACTCGGACTCGCTGCCGCCCTACGAGGTCCTCGACCCGATCATGCAGGCCTACGTCGAGGACGACCGGTCCCCCGAGGACCTGGTCGCCGCCGGGGCGAACCCGGTCGTCGTCCAGAAGGTCGTCTCGCTGATCGACCGGGCCGAGTACAAACGCCGCCAGGCGGCACCAGGCATCAAGATCACGCCGAAGGCGTTCGGCCGCGACCGCCGGATGCCCATCACCAACCGCTACCGGCCCGACGCGAGCCCGTAGACTCCGCGCGGGGCCGGTAGCTCAGCCTGGTCAGAGCAGGGGGCTTTTAACCCTCGTGTCGCGGGTTCGAATCCTGCCCGGCCCACGCGCTCGGTTTCGACCTCATGCTTCGAGCCTCGAGCAGGCCGAGGACGGGAATCGGTACGCCGAACGGCGTAGGACCGGGGGTTGACAACTGTATGGGGTCCTCTTAGCGTCCGGCGCACCCTCGACCCGGGAGTCTTTTCATGCCGACCCGCAACGCGTTCCGCCGCCCTCTCGCGCTGCTGTCCGCAGCCGCGATCCTGCTCGGAATCGTCGCCATCGGAGCGGGCGCATCGGCCGCGCCGCCGAAGCCGTTCCGTGCCGACTTCGACTCCTCGCCGGACCCGATCCCCGCCGGAGCCACCGCGACGATCTCCGTCACGATCTTCAACGACGCCACCCCGCAGCAGCTGGGGTCCTCGAACATCTCCGCACCGGCCGGCTACGTCATCCCGGCCCAGACGATCTCTCTGCCCTCGCCCGCGACGGCGACCGTCGTCGGCAGCTCGCAGATCCAGCTCCGGAACCTGGCGATCCCCGCGCTCGGGTCGTTCACGTTTGCGTTTACCGCCGTCGCGCCCTGCACCGGGAACGCGGCGTGGAGCCTGGATGCGAAACAGTCGAACAACTACCAGGGTCCCCCGGGGAACCGCTTCGTGCTGAACGCGGGCGGCAGCGATCTCGTGACCGACGTGGGCGGCACGTGCCGGCTCGCCTTCTCCACACCGCCGGCCAACGCGGAGCTCGGCAGCAGCGCCGCCACGCGAAGTGAGGCCATCACCGACACGCCCTACGACCCGGCGGGTGATCCCGTCGCCGTCGAGATCCTGAGCGCGGCAGGCCAGCGTGTCGCCACCTCCACGGCGACGGTGACGCTCGCGCTCGCCGGCGGTACGGCGAGCGCGGTGCTGGAGCTCGGCGGCTCGACGGACGTGAGGAGCGCCGCCGTCGCGGGCGTCGCGTCGTTCGCCGGCCTGACGGTCGACCGGGTCGGCTTCGGCTACACGCTCGCGGCCTCTTCGCCCGGGATCGACTCCGGGTCCTCCACACCGTTCAACGTCGTGCAGTTCGGCCAGGTGTGCGCGGGCGGGACCTGCGACTCGCCCACCGCCGCGAACCCGTCCGGCAACGTCACGGGCGACGTGCACGCGACGAACGTGCCGCCGAACACCGAGCTCGCGGTCGCGTTCGCCGGCGACGATCC
Organism: Actinomycetota bacterium; assembly: GCA_050692535.1. Taxonomy (GTDB): domain Bacteria; phylum Actinomycetota; class UBA4738; order UBA4738; family HRBIN12; genus CALGFI01. The sequence continues at coordinate 6,868 of JBOGVL010000095.1, forward strand.
CTGCGCGGGGACCGGCTACGTCCCGTTCACGCCCGACACCTTCACGGTCCTCGCCCTCGAGAACGGCGAGCCGTCCGCCGGCGTGGTGCTCCAGATCACGATGGTGGTCTCGAACGCGTCGGGGCGACAGCTGCAGGCCTTCGAGGTCTGCTACGCGACCGACATCGAGGGGAAGACGTTCGTGGACGAGTCGGGCCAGCAGGTGAGTCAGGGCATCCTCGCGAACTGCACCGGTGCGATCACGTCGAACTGCGTCGTCTCGCGGAGCAAGGACCGGACGGGTACGGTCACGCTGGTGTTCACGGTCCTCGACGGCCGGGGCAAGATCTAGGGCCACACTGGCCCCGCCGGAGGGTCGACCCTAGACTCGCCCCATGCAGGTCTGCCCCGGCTGTGGCGAGGAGAACCCGGACCGCTTCCGCCTGTGCGGGATGTGCGGCGCGCGGCTCGTCCCGGACGAATCGCCGCAAGAGGTCCGCAGGACGGTCACGATCGTCTTCAGCGACCTGAAGGGATCCACCAGCCTCGGCGAGCGGCTGGACACCGAATCGCTCCGCGAGGTCCTCAACCACTACTTCTCGGAGATGCGAGCGGTGCTCGAGCGCCACGGCGGGACGGTCGAGAAGTACATCGGCGACGCGATCATGGCGGTCTTCGGCCTGCCCGTCGTGCACGAGGACGACGCCGCGCGCGCCGTGCGCGCTGCCGCCGAGATGCAGGAGACCCTGAGCCGGGTCAACGAACGCCTCGAGCGCACCCACGGCGTCCGGCTCGAGAACCGGACCGGCGTCAACACCGGCGAGGTCGTCGCCGGCGATGTCTCGCACGGCCAGCGGCTCGTCACCGGGGACGCCGTGAACGTCGCGGCGCGGCTCGAGCAGAACGCGCCCACGATGGAGGTGCTGATCGGCGAACCTACGTACCGGCTCGTACGGGACGCCGTCGAGGCCGAGCCCATGGAACCACTGGAGCTCAAGGGCAAGTCCCAGCCGATGCCCGCCTATCGCCTGATCTCGATCTCGCGGGAGGAAGGGGTCTCGCGGCGGCACGACACGCCGATGGTCGGACGCGAGCGCGAGCTGTCGGCGCTGGCGCGGGCGTTGACGGAGGCCCGCGAAACCCGGACCTGCCGCGTCGTCACGGTCGTCGCGCCGGCCGGCGTCGGGAAGTCCCGGCTCCTCCGTGAGTTCCTCGAACGCTCGAGTGACCTGGCGACGCAGCTCCGAGGCCGGTGCCTCTCCTACGGCGAGGGCATCACGTTCTGGCCGCTCGCCGAGATGGCACGGGAGGCGGCGGGGATCGACAACGACGACGCGCTCGAGGCTGCGGCCGCCAAGCTCGGCCGGCTGCTCGGCCCGGGCACCGAGGAGGTCACCGATCGGATCGCGGCCGCGATCGGGCTCTCGGATCGCTCGTTCCCGGTGCAGGAGACCTTCTGGGCCGCCCGCCGGCTCTTCGAGCTGCTCGGCCGGGATCGTCCGCTCATCGTGCTGGTGGACGATATCCACTGGGCGGAGGCGACGTTCCTCGACCTGCTCCGGTACCTCCGCGAATCGATCGAGGACACGCCCGTGGTCGTCGTGTGCTCGGCGCGGCCCGAGCTGCTCCAGGAACACCCGGACTGGGCGGCGGAGGAGGCGGCCGGCCGGACGATCCGCCTCGAGCCCCTCTCCGAGGAGGAGAGCTCGGAGGTCGTGGAGAACCTGTTGGGCCGCACCGGCGTGGATCCCGCGGTGCGCGACCGGATCATCCACGCGGCCGACGGCAACCCGCTCTTCGTCGAGCAGATGTTGTCGATGTTGATCGACGACGGCGCGCTGCAGGCCGGCGGCGACGGGCGGTGGATCCTCGTCTCCGACCTCGGCGCGATCGAGATTCCGCCCACCATCAGCGCGCTCCTGTCCGCGAGGCTCGACCGGCTCGGGCAGACCGAGCGGGCCGTGATCGAGCGCGGCGCCGTGATCGGACAAGTCTTCTTCCGCGGTGCCGTCGAGGACCTCTCGCCCGAGAGCGTCCGGGAGCACGTCGGGGCGAGCCTCGAACGCCTCGTGTCGAAGGAGCTAGTGGGAGCGCACGAGTCGTCGTTCGCGGGGCAGGAGGCGTTCCGATTCGCGCACATCCTCGTCCGGGACGCGGCGTACCTCGGCGTCCTGAAGCGCGTCCGTGCCGAGCTCCACGAGCGGTTCGTCGACTGGCTCGAGCGCATGGCGCCGGATCGGGTGCTCGAGTTCGAGGAGATCCGCGGACACCATCTGGAAGAGGCGTATCTGATCCTGGTGCAGCTCGCTCCCGCGGACGAGCACGCGGTCGCCGTCGGCCGACGGGGTTCGCAGTACCTCGCCTCCGCCGGCTCACGCGCCCTGGCTCGCGGCGACATGCCCGCGGCGGC
>JBOGVL010000096.1:0-9208 GCA_050692535.1 Actinomycetota bacterium
CCGCCGAAAGGAGGAACCGGCGCTGAGAGAGCCGGACGCCGCCCTCGCGGGTGTCGGCGGACACCATCGGATAGCCGCCCTGCCAGATCCAGCCGTCCATGATCCGCCGGACCGGCTCGCCGGAGGCGGACTCGATCGCGTCCCAGAGATCGTGGGTCTCCGTGTTGCCGAACCGATGGTCGGCGAGGTATTTACGGATCCCGTCGCGGAACCGCTCGGCGCCGAGGTACTGCTCGAGCATCCGCAGGACCGCCGCGCCCTTGGTGTACGTGAGGGTGTCGAACATCCCCGAGGCCTCGTCCGGGGATGCCACCGGGTACTCGATCGACCGGGTGCTGTGCAGGGCGTCGACCTCGAACGCCTGCGAGCGGGTTCGCAGGAACTGCGTCCACCGCTCCCAGTCCGGGCGGTACGCGTCCACCGCCAGGATCTCCATGAACGTCGCGAACGCCTCGTTGAGCCAGGTCCCGTTCCACCAGCGCATCGTCACGAGGTCGCCGAACCACATGTGCGCGAGCTCGTGGGCGATCACCTCGGCGACCGCGGCGAGCTCGGGCTGGGTCGCCGTGTCCGGGTCGACCAGCAGGAGGTTCTCGCGGAACGTGATGCAGCCGAGGTTCTCCATCGCCCCCTGGGCGAAGTCCGGGAGCGCGACCAGGTCGACCTTGGCGTCGGGGTACGGGATCCCGTAGTACTCGGCGAAGTACCGGAGGCAGAACGCGCCGACCTCGAGCCCGAACGACGAAAGGTGGCCCTTGCCGGGCGGATGCACGACCCGCAGGGGCACGCCGTCGACGTCGATCGCGTCGGTCGCCTCCATCGGGCCGACCACGAACGCCGCCAGGTACGTGGACATCGGCATCGTGTCGGCGAACCGGACCCGCACCCGGCCGTCGCCGGCCGGTTCGCGCCCGACCTCCGGTCCGTTGGATACCGCGAGGTCGTCGGAGCGGACCACCAGCGTCACACCGAAGACGGCCTTCAGGTCGGGCTCGTCCCAGCAGGGGAACGCGCGACGGGCGTCGGTGGACTCGAACTGGGTGGTCGCGATCGTCCGCGTGCCGCCGTCCTCCGCCCGGTAGGTCGACCGGTAGAACCCCCGCATCCGCTCCGACAGCCGGCCGGCGAACTCGAGGTGCAGGATCCATTCGCCCGGCTCGGCCTCGCCGTCCAGACGCACGTGCGCGCGTTCGGCATCCTCGTCCATCCGAACGCCGACGACGGCCAGGCGCGCGCCGTCGCGGTCGAGCCAGCCTCCGGAGACCTCGAGGTCGGCAGCGTTCACGACGACCTCGCCGACACGCTCGCGGACCTCGACCTGGACGTCCTCGCTCCCCGTGAAGGTGGTGCCCTCCAGGTCCGGCTCGAGCACGAGGTCGTAGCGTCGCGGGACGACGGATCGGGGGAGCCGGAAGTGAGCTTCCTCGGACACGCTCAGTCGTTGACGTAGGTGAGCCAGCTCGCGTACCGCTCGGTCTCGCCCTTGGTCGCCGAGAAGAACGCTCCCTGCAGCTCCTTGGTGATCGGACCGCGATGCCCCTCGCCGACGACCCGATCGTCGACCTCGCGGATCGGCGTGAGCTCGGCGGCCGTGCCCGAGAAGAAGGCCTCGTCGGCGTTGTAGAGATCGGTGCGGACCAGGTTCTCCTCGCGCACCTCGTACCCGAGATCACGCGCGATCGTGATCACGCTCTGGCGGGTGATCCCGTCGAGGCATCCGGCCTGGATCGGCGGCGTGAAGAGGACGCCGTCCCGCGCGACGAACACGTTCTCTCCCGAGCCGTCCGTGACGAACCCCGCCTCGTTCAGCATGATCGCCTCGTCGTAGCCGCCCTTCAGACTCTCGACCTTGGCGAGCACGCTGTTGATGTACTGGCCGGTCGCCTTCGCGGCCGCCGGGAGCGAATTCTGCGAGTTCCGGCGCCAGCTGGCGATCTTGATCCGCACCCCCTGCTCGAGGGCGTCTTCGCCCAGGTAGGCGCCCCACGGCCAGACGGCGATGAACACGTTCACCGGCGCGTTGAGCGGGTTGACACCCATCTCGCCATAGCCGCGGAGCGCGACCGGGCGGACGTAGCAGGCGTTCAGGCGGTTCGCGCGGATGACCTCTTTGGTCGCCTCGGTGATCGCCTGACGCGAGTACGGGATGTCCATGTGGTAGAGCTTCGCCGAACGGAACAGGCGCTTCAGGTGCTCGTCGAGGTGCCAGACGGCCGCGCCGCGGGCGGTCTCGTAGGCGCGGATCCCCTCGAACACCCCGCTGCCGTAGTGCACCGCGTGGCTGAGGACGTGGATCTTGGCGTCCCGCCAGTCCACGAGCTCGCCGTCCATCCAGATCTTGTCGACCTCGGTGATCGGCATCGGCCCTCCTGTTCGGACGCTCGCACCCGGTCGCTCGGGCGGTTGCCGGGAAGAATACCCGCTGCCTGGGTGGCCGATCAGGCCAGGTCGTACGCGTGCCAGACGTGCGGTTGCTCCCACCCAGTGACGACGTCGATGGGGCCGAATCGCTCGTGCGCCCAGGCCCGCACCTCCGCCGCCGCATTTCGACGGACATCGTCCGGGAGATTCCACGTCCAGGAGTAGACGTTCCGGTCGATGCCGTCGAGCAGCTGACCGATCGTCCCCTCGCCGCGTTCGGGCACGGGCGGAAGGAGCCGGACGGACGCCCCGTGACCGGCCATCTCACGGTCGAGCTCGTCGAACCCGGACCACGGCAGGCCGACGGGCTCCAGGGAGACGCCGGTGATCTCGGCGAACCGTTTGCGGATCTCCTCGTCCGGGCCGGCGTACGCGCCGAGGTGCGCGACGAACACGCCCCGTGGGCGAACGACGCGCACGATCTCGGCGAGCACCCCGCGCCAGTCCGGGATCAGGTGCAACACCCACCGCAGGTAGGCGGCCCCGAACGCTCCTTCTCCGAAGGGCAGCCTCGTGGCGTCCCCGAGCGCGATCGGGAACGGCGCCCGCCCGCCGGCCTTCTCGATCAGCTTGGCGACCATCGGCCCAGAGAGGTCGAGGCCGAGCAGGTCGATCCCCGACGCGTGGAGCGGGAGCGCGACCAGCCCGGTTCCCACCCCGACCTCCAGCACTCGCCCCCGCTCCTGCAGCTCGGCGCCGAGCAGCTCCACCGTCCGCGCCATTGCCTCGCCGGAGATCGCGCGGGTCCTGTCGTAGAACTCGGCCGCGCGGTCGAATCGGACGGACTCGCTCACGGGCTGACGTTATCCCTTCGGGGTGTCCTTGGACGGGTCGACGAACGGCAGCGGTGCGACGCGCACGGGAACGCGGCCGCGGGGCGTCAGCGCCTCGAACTCGGAGCCCGGCGCCTCCCATCGGATCGGCACCCACGCGTACCCGATGTTCCGTTCCAGGCGCGGCGACCAGGCGCCGGCGGTCACCCGACCGAGCGCGGCGTCGCCCCGCACCAGCGTCCAGAAGTCGTTCAGCGCGCCCTCGTCGGTCATCGGGACTCCCCCGATGTCGATGCCGACGAGCTTGCGGTCGAGCAGGCCGCCGTCGCGGATCTCCTCCAGCCGTCGCCGCCCCAGGAAGTCCTGCTCCTGCCCCCACTCGACATACTTCTCGAGCCCGGTCACGTGCAGCGGCGTGTCCTCGATCCGGATGTCCGATCCGTAGTTGAAGATCCCGGCCTCGATCCGTCGAGCCTCGCTCGGCGCGATCACCCGGATCCCGTAGGGCTCGCCGGCCTGGAACACACGCTCGAACAGGTCGTCCCCCCGGCTCGTGTCCTGGAGGTAGAGCTCGTAGCCCACCTCACCCGTCCATCCGGTCCGGCTGATCACGACCGGGATGCCATCCAACTCGGACTCCGCGCAGAAGTAGTAGCGGAGGCCGGCCACGGCATCGCCGAATAGGTCGCGCATCACGTCCTTGCTCCTCGGCCCCTGGACCTGCATCGGCGCGACGTCGGCCTCGAAGATCCGCACGTCCATCCCGCGCGCCCCCGCGACTCCGGCGACGTACAGCAGTGCGTCCGAGTCGGCGAGCGCCAGCCAGAAGCGGTCCTCGGCCAGGCGTAGGAGCACGGGGTCGTTCACGATGCCGCCCCACGGCGCGGTGAGCAACACGTAGCGGGCCTGCATGACCGCGACCTTCGTGAGGTCCCGGCACGTGATCAGGTTCACGAGATCGAACGCGTCCGGCCCGCGGACCTCGACACATCGCTCGACCGAGACGTCCCAGAGCGTGACGTCGTTCAGCAGCGCCCGGTACTCGGCGACGGGATCCTCGTAGAGCGTCGGCAGCAACATGTGGTTGTAGAGGCCCCAGCTCGTACACCCGTGGCGCTTCGTGGCCTCGTAGTAGGGCGACTTCCGGTACCAGGGCTGCACGTAGAAGGTGAAGGTCTCGGAGGACACCTGCCACTCTCCTCGATCGTGGTCGGCGGAGCGTAGCGGCTAGTTCGTGGAGGGGTCGAGCGGCATCGTCGACATGATCCGGTAGGCGGGCCCCTTGCGACGCACGACGTCGCTCCACAGCTCCTCGGGCTCGTCCGTGAACACGTCCTCGGGGTGCGCGGGCTCAACGATCCAGGATCCCTCCTCGAGCTCCTGCTCGAGCTGCCCCGGGCCCCAACCGGCGTAGCCGGCGAACACGCGCGCCCGCCGCAGCTGGCCGACCTCGCCCGGCTCGATCTCCTCGGGCAGGAACCCGATCGACCCGAAGGCGACCACCTGAGCGCGGTCCGGATGTTCGAAATCGGCCACCACCACCGCCGCCTGCGGCTGGACGGGACCGCCGACGAACAGCCGTTCCCCCGGGTCGACGAGCGTCGCGAGCGGCGGCGCGGCGGCCGCGACCTCGAGGTCGGTGACCCGGTTCAGCACGACGCCGACGGCCCCCTCCTCGTCGTGATGCCCGACGAGCACCACCGTCCGCCGGAAGTTCGGGTCCCACAGCGCGGGACCAGCGATCAACAGCGAGCCACCCAGCGAGTCCACGACGCCATCATGCCGGTTCGTCCGGGGGTCGTCAGGGACGGGGATAAGCTGCGGCCGTGGATCGCGAGTTCCTGGCCCACTACGCGGAGGGGGTGGAGCTCGAGCGACTCGCGGGCGGCAGCTCGCGGATCGAGTTCGAGCGCACGAGGGAGCTGCTGCTCCGGTTCCTCCCGAGCGCGCCCGCGCGCGTCCTGGACGTCGGCGGCGGGCCCGGCGTCTACGCCGAGTGGCTCGTCGGGCTCGGCTACAAGGTGGATCTCATCGACGCGGTCGAGCTCCACGTGACGCAGGCGCGGAATCGCTCCGCTCGCTCGGGGCGTCGGTTCGAGGCCACGCTCGGCGACGCTCGGTCGATCGAACGCGACGAATCCTCCGTCGACGCGGTCCTGGTGCTCGGCCCGCTCTACCACCTGCCGAAGCCGGACGACCGGGCCCTGGCCCTCACCGAGGCCAGGCGAGTCGTCCGGCCGCGAGGTGTCGTCGCGGTCGCCGCCATCTCGCGGTTCGCCTCGCTGCTCGACGGCCTCACGAGCCGATTCCTCGGCGATCCGGCGTTCGATGCGATCGTCGAGCAGGACCTTCGCGACGGACGTCACCGCAACCCGACGGGCAATCTCGACTACTTCACGACGGCGTACTTCCACCGCCCCGAGGAGCTGGCGGCGGAGCTCGTGGACGCGGGCCTGGCGTGTGAGGGAGTCTTCGGCGTCGAAGGGCCGGGCTGGCTGCTCGGGGAACGGTGGGATGAGCCCGACGATCGCGATCGCATCCTGCGAGTGGCACGCGAGCTCGAGTCCGAACCCAGCGCCAAGGGCGTGAGCGCACACCTGTTGGCGATCGGACGGCGTCCGGCCTGAGTCGCGTCAGGCCTTCGGGACCTCCTTGGTGGGATCCCAGAACGGGAGCGGCGTGGTGACCGCGGGGACGGGCCCGTCGGGCGGGGCCAGCTCGAGCTCGTGTCCGGGGTCGGCGAGGCCGATCGGGACCCAGGCGTAGCCGATGTTCTTCTTCAGGCGGAACGAGTGGCTCGCGCTCGTCAGCCTGCCGACGACCTCGCCGTCCCGGGTCACGGGCCAGAAGTCGTCCAGCCACATCCGGAACGGTTCACCCCCGAACTCGACGCCGACCAGCTTGCGGTCCACGCCCTCCTCGGCGATCCGGAGGAGCGCCGGCTTGCCGATGAAGTCCGCGCCGAACTCGACGAGCCGCTCCATGCCGCTCACGTGCAACGGGGTGTCCTCGATCCCCATGTCGTTGCCGTAGTTGAAGATCCCGGCCTCCAGCCGGCGTTGGTCCGACGGCGCGATGGGCCGGATCTCGTAGGGCTTCCCGGCCTCCATCACCCGATCCCACAACTCGAGCCCGCGCGAGCCGTCGCGCAGGTAGATCTCGTAGCCCACCTCGCCCGTCCACCCTGTCCGCGAGACGACGAGGGGAATCCCATCCAGATCGCCCTCCCAGCACCGGTAGTAGCGGAGCCCCGACACCTCCTCGCCGAACAGGTCCCGGATCACCTGCTTGCTCTTGGGACCCTGCACCTGGAGCGGACTGACGTCCGGCTCGCGCAACTCGACGTGGAGGCCGGAGAACGCCTGCACGCCGAGCGCGTACAGCAACGCGTCCGAGTCGGCGAGCGAGAGCCAGAAGTGGTTCTTGCCCAGGCGCAGGAGGATCGGGTCGTTCACGATCCCGCCGGTCGGCGCGATGATCGGCGCGTACTTGCACTGCATCACCGCGCACGACGAGAGGTCGCGACACGTGAGCAGCTGCGCGAACCGCGCGGCGTCGGGACCGGTGATCTCGACCTGTCGCTCGACCCCGACATCCCAGAGCGTGACGTGCTCGAGCAGGTGCCGGTACTCGGTCTCGTCGTCGTCGTAGAGCGTCGGGATCAGCATGTGGTTGTACAGGTCCCAGCTGGTGCAGCCGGCCTCGACCGTCCGCTGCCAGTACGGGGATCGCCGGTACCAGGTCGCCGTGTAGAACGTGAACGAGTACGGCTCCTTCATCGGCGGATCCTCCGGCGCGTGCGGTCCTTGCGGATCTCGCGCACGCAGTTGTAGGCGGGGATGCCGCACACGCCGCCGCCGCCGTGCGTGGCGCTCGAGCACTGGTACAGCCCGGCGATCGGGGTCCGGTAGTCCGCGTACCCGGGCACCGGCCGCATGTGGAACAGCTGCTCGGCCGACAGCTCCCCGTGAAAGATGTTGCCGCCGATCAGGCCCCACTCGGTCTCCATGTCGTGCGGGCCGATGATCTGCCGGGCGACCACCGACTCCTTGAAGCCGGGCGCGACGTCGTCGTAGGCCTGGACCACACGATCGGCGTAGGCCTCCAGCTCCTCGCGATGCGGCTCCCGCGACCAGGTGTGCGGGACCCACTGCGTGAACAGCGAGACGACGTGGGCACCCGGCGGCGCGAGCGAGGGATCGAGCGTCGTCGGGATCACCCCGTCGCTGAACGGGAACGACGCCGGCACCCCCGCGCGAGCCTGCTCAAACCCCCGCTCGAGCTCGGCGAGCGAGGGCGCGATCTCGAACCCGCCGCTGAAGTCCTTCCAGTCGGGGTCGGCGGCGAGTACCGGCAGCTTGCTGACGGCGAGGTTGATCTTCACGACCCCCGAGCGACTCGACCACCGCTCCATGTCGTCGACGAAGTCGCCGGGAAGCTCGGAGCGGTCGATCTGCCGCAGGAACGTGATCTGCGGATGGCAGGCGGTGACGACGATCGGGGCGCGGAGCTCCTCGCCGCCCTGCAGCACGACCCCCCTCGCGCGGCCGCGGTCGATCAGGACCCGGTCGACCTTCGCGTCGGTGCGGATCTCGGCGCCGAAGCTCCCCGCGCTGCGCTCGATCGCCGCCGGCACGGCGCCCATCCCGCCTTCGGGAACGCCCCACGATCCGAGCGTCCCGTCGCCGACGTCGCCGATCGAGTGGTGCGCCATGACGTAGCCGGTTCCGGGTTCGTAGGGGCCGGCCCACGTGCCGATCAGGCCATTGATCGACATGACCCCGCGCACCTCCTCGGACTCGAAGAATCGGTCGAGGAGGTCGGCGATCGACATCGTCATCAGGCGCGTGACGTCGCCGACGGTCCGCACGTCCAGGCCGCGGAACCGCCACACCAGCCGGAGCTGTTCGAACAGGTCGCCCGGGCGCTTGGAGCCGACCGGAGGCGGGGTCGTCATCAGGAGCGGTCCGAGGACCGCCGCGAGGCCGCCGATCCACGCGTCCCAGCGCTCGAGCGCGTCGGCGTCCTTGCGGGAGAACTTGGCGAACTCGTCGTAGTTCTTGGCCGGGTCGTCGTACTCGATCATCACGCGGCCGTCGGGCAGCGGGACCACGTACGGACCGACCGGGTGGACGCGATACCCGTGCTCCCCGAGCCGCAGGTCGCGGATGATCGTGTCGGGCATGAGGCTCATCACGTAGCTCAGCGTCGTGACCTTGAACTCGGGATGGTCGGGCCACGGTTGGTCGGTCGCGGCCGCGCCCCCGGTCTTGTGGCGCGCCTCGCACACGACGACCCGCGCACCGGCCTTCGCCAGGTACGCGGCCGCGACGAGTCCGTTGTGCCCGCCGCCGATCACGATCGCGTGGTACTCGTTCGCCGACACCCGACCCGCCAGTCTTGAACGATTGTTCAGGTATCGAACCACACGGCTGAACGGCTATTCAACTCCGCGGCGATCCCGTCGGCTCGAGCTCGCCGACCTCTCCGCCGGACGCTCGGGGAGCCAACGCAGCAGGGGCGTGAGCAGGAGCGTCCCGAGCACCCCCGTCACGCCGCCGATCGCGTATGCGCCCTTGGGACCGACCAGGGGCACGATCGCGGCCCCCGCCAGGAGCGAGAGGAGCAGGCCGCTGTGGAACATCGTCTCCCACGCGCCGATCACGCGGCCCCGGACGGCGTCGGGCGTTCGGCGCTGGAGGAGGTTCTGCTCCGCAACCTGGGTGGGCCCGTCGACGAAGCCGAACAGAAACACGAACACCAGCACCAGCCACCACCAGGGCGAGACGGCGACGGCGAACCCCGTGAGCGCCACCCCGCCGCAGCAGAGCACCATCACGCGTCCCTCGATGCGCTCGGTGAGCCCGCGCGCCAGCATCGAGCCGAGGATCGTCCCGGCGCCCAGGACCGCCGCGAGCATGCCGAACCCGAAGGATCCGACGCCGAAGTCCTCGGCGAGGATCGGATCGGCCACGAGCGTCGTGCCCATGCCGAGGATGAACGCGAACCACGAC
>JBOGVL010000097.1:0-9132 GCA_050692535.1 Actinomycetota bacterium
GCGTTCGACCGCGCCGCGGCCATGCGACGCGTCGCCGGTGCCATCGACGCGCGTCGCGACGACCTCGCGCACACGCTCGCGCTCGATCAGGGCAAGCCGAAGAAGGCCGAGGCCGAGGACGAGGTCGAGGAGCTGATCGCCTACTTCGAGATGGCCGCCGCCGATGCGACCCGCATGGACGGGGTCCTGCCGCCCTCGGTGGACGCCGCCAAGCGGGTGCTGCTCGAGCGCGTCGCCCGAGGCGTCGTCTCGATCATCAGCCCGTGGAACTGGCCGTACACGATGCCGGGCGAGATCCTCGCGCCGGCGATCGCGTACGGGAACGCCGTGGTCTGGGTCCCCGCGCCGACGACGTCCGTCTGCGCCGCGCGCCTCGCCGAGTGTCTCGAGGCCGCCGACCTGCCGCCCGGCATCGTCAACATGGTGACCGGCCCCGGCCCGGTCGTCGGGGACGAGATCGCGGCGAACCCCGGGACGCAGGCCGTCGGGTTCATCGGCTCGATCGCCACCGGGCAGGCCGTCGCGCAACGCGCGGCCGGGAAGGAGCTTCTCCTCGAGATGGGCGGGAACGGGCCGCTCGTGATCCTGGAGGACGGGGACCTGGACAAGGCCGTCGAGGCGACGCTCGTCGCCTCGTTCCTGAACGCCGGGCAGAGCTGCACGGCCGGCGAGCGGTTCCTGGTGCACGAGGACGTGAAGGACGAGTACCTCGGCAAGCTGCAGGCGGCGATCGCCGAGCGCATCCGCCTGGGCGATCCCTTCGACGACGCGACCACGATGGGGCCGGTGAACAACGAGCCGACGGCCGCCAAGACCGAACGGCACGTCTCGGACGCCGTCGAGCACGGCGCGACCGTCGTCGCCGGCGGCACACGCGCAGCACAGCTCGGGAGCCGCCTGTTCTTCGAGGCGACGGTCCTCGACGACGTCACCGACGAGATGGAGATCGCCCGCGAGGAGACCTTCGGGCCGGTCGTTCCGGTCTCGACGATCCGAAGCGAAGACGAGGCGATCGAGCTCGTCGACGGCTCCCCGTACGGGCTGCTCTCGGCGATCTTCACCCGGGACCTCCGGCGGGGGCTGCGGTTCGCCGAGGCCGTGCGCACCGGCTGGGTGAACGTGAACGAGGGCACCAACTACTGGGAGTCGCACCTGCCGTTCGGCGGCCGGGCGGGGTCGAGGAGCGGCGTCGGGCGCGTGGGCGGCCGGTTCTCGATGGATCGGCTCACCGAGCTCAAGACCATCGTGATCGACCTCGGATAGCGGCCGGTGCGGTTGCGATCCCTGCAACTGTGCGCTTGCCCTCGCAACATCGGGCCGCGAACATCGGAGCCGTGATGCGCGAGCGGGCCGAGACCGTCGTCGTCGGCGCGGGGATCGTCGGCACGAGCGCGGCCTACCACCTCGCCGAGCTCGGAGCCGCCGACGTCCTGGTGATCGACCGGGGTCCGCTGTTCGAGACCGGCGGCTCGACCTCGCACGCGCCGGGCCTGGTCTTCCAGACGAACGGCTCCCGGACGATGTGCCGGATCGCCCAGGACACCGTTGCGCTCTACGCGATGCTCGATCTCGACGGTGAGCCGGGATGGTTCGGCGTCGGAGGGATCGAGGTCGCGACGACGCCCGAGCGCGTCCGAGAGCTCAAGCGGCGGCTCGGTTTCGCGCGGTCCTACGGTCTCGAGGGGGCCGAGCTCCTCACGCCGGCGCAGGCGGCCGAGAAGATCCCGCTGCTCGACCCCGCGACGATCCTCGGCGCGTACCACGTGCCGTCCGACGGGATCGCCAGGGCGGTGCGTCTCGCGACCGCGCTGTCGCGGAAGGCGTCGGAGAAGGGCGTGTCGTTCGAGGGTGGCGTCACCGTCACCGGCTTCGACGTCCGCGACGGCCGCGTCCGCGGCGTCGAGACCGACCGCGGGCGGATCGAATGCGAGCGCGTGCTGATCTGCGCCGGGATCTGGGGACCGACGGTGGGGGCGATGGCCGGCGTGCCGATCCCGCTCGTCGCCGTGCAGCACCAGCTGGTGTGGACCGACCCGGTCCCCGGGCTGGAGGGGGAGGGGCGTCAGGTCGTGCACCCGATCCTCCGGCACCAGGACATGTCGATGTACTTCCGCCACCGCGAGGACCACTACGCGGTCGGGAACTACCGGCACGAGCCGATCGCCACCGCCCAGTCCGACCTCCGCCGGCCGGGCGAAGGCCCGCCGCCCTCGCTGATGCCGTTCACGCCGTCGGACTTCGACGTCGCCGAAGCCGAGGCCGCGCGGTTGCTCCCGCCGCTCGCCGGCCGGATGCGCCCGGCCGATCCCGATCGCTCCATCAACGGCATGTTCTCGTTCACGCCGGACGCCGGGTCGATCGTCGGCGAGTCGGCGCGGGTGCGGGGCGTCTGGGTGTGCGAGGCGGTGTGGATCACCCACGGCGGCGGCATGGGCCGGCAGGTCGCGGAGTGGATGGCCCTCGGCGAGCCGTCCTACGACCTCGCCGAGGCCGATGCGAACCGCTTCTACCCGTACGCGACGAGCCCGCCGTACGTGCTCGAGCGCGGCACGCAGCAGTACCGGGAGGTCTACGACGTCATCCACCCGCGCCAGCAGATGCTCCGGCCGCGCAACCTGCGGCTCACGCCCTTCTACTCGCGGCACGTGGAGCTCGGCGCCGAGTTCGTGACCGGGGCCGGGTGGGAACGCCCGCAGTGGCTGGAGGCCAACCGCTCCCTGCTCACGGGTGCCCCCTGGGAGCGGCGGGAGGCCTGGGCGGCCCGGTTCTGGTCGCCGATCGAGGGTGCCGAACACCTGGCGACGCGATCGGCCGCGGCGTTGTTCGACCTCACGCCCTTCGCCAAGCTCGACATCCAGGGGCCGGACGCGCTCGCCTACCTCGAGCGGATCTGCGCGAACCGGATCGACCGCCCGCCCGGCTCGATCGTGTACTCGGCGATGCTCACGCCGCGCGGCGGGATCCGCTGCGACCTCACGGTGATCCGCAAGGGCGACGACCTCTTCCGCGTGATCACGGGCGGCGGCTCCGGGCAGCACGATCTCGCCTGGATGCGGGCCCAGCTGCGCGACGGCGAGCGGGTGTCGATCACCGAGCGGACCGGGTCGCTGTTCGCGCTCGGGCTGTGGGGGCCGCGGGCGCGCGAGATCCTCCGGGCGGTGACCGACGCCGACGTGGGCAACGAGGCCTTCCCGTATCTCACCGCCCGATCCCTGAACGTCGGCGAGGTCGAGCCCGTATGGGCGCAGCGGATCAGCTACGCCGGCGAGCTGGGGTGGGAGCTGTACGGACAGTTCGCGATGGGCGACCGGGCCTGGGACGTGCTCTGGGAGGCGGGTCGCGAGCACGGCCTCGTCGCCGCCGGGCTCGGCGCATTCGACTCGCTCCGGCTCGAGAAGGGCTACCGGCTCTGGGGGCAGGACCTCCACAGCGAGCACGACCCCATCGAGGCCGGGCTCGGCTTCGCGGTGCGGTGGGACAAGGACTTCCAGGGCAAGGCGGCGCTCGAGCGGATCCAGGCCGACGGCGTGACCCACCGCCTGGCGCCGATGACCCTCGCCGACCCCTCCGTCGTGGTGATGGGCAAGGAGCCGATCCGCGCGAACGGCGAGGTGGTCGCCTACGTCACGTCCGCCGGCTACGGCTACTCGATCGGCCGCGGGATCGTGTACGCGTACCTGCCGGTCGAGCTCGCGGTCGAAGGCACCAAGGTCGAGGTGGAGTACTTCGACGAGCGGTTCGCGGCGACCGTCGCCGCGGAGCCGTTGTTCGATCCGAAGGGCGAACGACTGAGGGCGTGACGTCCGTCGCGCGGAAAGGAGAAGGTCCGTTGGCCGTCAACGACAACCCGGGGATCCTCCTCTACACGAGGATCCGCAAGTCGCCGTACTTCTACGCCTCTCGCCGACACGGCGTGCAGCGCTACAGCGTCTACAACCACACCTACCACCCGCGCCACTACGGCGACCCGGTGGCCGAGTACTGGAGCCTCGTGAACGGCGTCACGCTGTGGGACGTCGGCGTGGAGAAACAGATCCAGATCAAGGGCCCCGACGCCTTCGACCTCACGAACATGATCGTCCCGCGTGACCTCCACAAGTGCGCGGTCGACCAGTGCAAGTACGTGTTCATCACGGGACCCGACGGCGGCATCCTGAACGACCCGGTCCTGCTCCGCGTCGAGGAGGACGAGTTCTGGCTGTCGCTCGCCGACTCGGACGTGAACCTGTACGCCCTCGGCATCGCCGCCGCCAGGGGGATGGACGTCACGGTGCAGGAGATCGACGTGGCGCCGGTCCAGATCCAGGGCCCCAACGCGAAGAAGGTCCTGACCGAGCTGTTCGGCGACCGCGTGCTCGAGATCCCGTACTACGGGCTCATGAAGGCGGAGCTCGACGGCCTGAGCGTCGTCGTGTCGCGGACGGGCTACACGGGCGAGGTGGGCTACGAGATCTACCTCCGCGACGCGTCCGAGCACGGCGTCGAGCTCTGGGACAAGGTGCTCGAGGCGGGCAAACCGCACGGGCTCGAGGTCATCGGGCCGTGTCACATCCGTCGGATCGAGGGCGGCATCCTCGCCTTCGGCGCGGACATGTGGTACGAGCACAACCCCTTCGAGGTCGGGTACCACTACACGTGGATGGTCGACCTCGACCAGGAGGCCGACTTCATGGGCAAGGAGGCCCTGAAGCGGATCAAGGCGGAGGGCGTCTCGCAAAAGCTCGTCGGCGTCGACATCGAGGGTGAGCCGCTCGGGAGCTATGTCGACAACGAGATGCTCGACTTCTTCCCGGTGTCGGTCGGCGGGCGGGTCGTCGGCCGGGTGACCTCCGCGTGCTACTCGCCACGCCTCGAGAAGAACATCGGGTTCGCGATGTTGCCGGTCGAGCACACGGAGCTGGGGACCACGCTCCAGGTGGAGACGCCGGCGTCGGGCCTCGTCGGCGCGACCGTTGTGGCGATGCCGCATTGGGACCCGACGAAGGAGATCCCGAAGGGGTAACCTCGGCGGGTCGTGGAGGCCCGCTACTTCCGGACGCCCGCCGAGCTTCGCCGCTGGCTGAAGGCGCATCACGCGAACGGCGACGAGCTGCTGGTCGGGTTCTACAAGAAGGCCGCCAAGAAGAAGGGCGTCACGTACGCCGAGGCGGTGGACGAGGCCCTCTGCTTCGGCTGGATCGACGGCATCACCAGGAGGATCGACGAGGAGCGGTACGCGATCCGCTTCACGCCCCGCAGGCCGGGGAGCAACTGGAGCAACGTCAACGTCGCGCGAGTCCGAAAGCTGATCCAGGAGAGCCGGATGGAGCGCCCGGGCCTCGAGGCGTTCGAGCGTCGAGACGCGAAGCGCACGGGCGTGTACTCGTTCGAGCGAACCCGCGTCGCGTTCGACGAGGACGCCGAGAAGACCTTCCGGAGGCGGCGGGCGGCCTGGAAGTTCTGGGAGGCGCAGCCGCCCGGCTACCGGAGGACGGCGACCTGGTGGGTGATGAGCGCCAAGCGCGAGGAGACGCGCCGGCGTCGGCTCGAGACCCTGATCGGCCACTCGGCCAGCGGCGAGCGGCTGCCGCAGGTGCTCAACCCCGGGCCGCGCCGCTGACCGGCCGGATCAGCCGGGCTTCGTGACGTCGGCCACCTCGGCGCCGACGAACCGCACGAGGTCGGCGCCGGCGAGGTGCAGGTTGATGCCGTGCCCGCCGCCGCCGATCGCCACCCGGTCGAGCGGAGGGATCGTCGCGTCGGCGATCACCGGCCAGCCCGTGCTCGAGCCGAATGGGGTGATCGTGCCGCGCTCGTAGCCGGTGGCGGCCCTCGCCTCGTCGGCGTCGGGCAGGGAGAGGCGGTTCACGTCCAGATGCGCTCGGAGCTTCTTCCAGTCGATCTCCCGCCCGCCCGGCACGAGCACGAGGACGTAGTCCTCGGCGCCCCGGCGGACGACGATCGTCCGGAGCAGCCGGTCCAGGTCGATGCCCTGGAGCTCCGCGCTCTCCTCGGCGCTCCGGGCCCGCTGCGTCCGGACGACCTCGAACGCGAGGCCGGCGCCGTCGAGGGCGCGCAGCGCGGGCGTGTCGGGCTCGGTCACGGCCGGAGCGTAGCGTCGAGCCAGCCGACCAACGGCTCCCCGGCGTCGCGGAGCACGAACTGGTGACCGCCCGTGGGCACCACGACGCGCCGCGCGTTCGGAAGGAGCTCGGCCCATCGGGCCTGCGCGTCGATCCCGACCGTTCGATCGTCGGGCGCATGCGCGAGCAGCGTGGGGACGGAGGAGAGAGCGTCGGCCGCACGCTCGAGCCGCCCGGTGACGCGAGGGTCGTGCAGGGACGACCACGACGTCCGGGCTCGGGCGACGAAGCCCTGCCGTGCGTAGTCGAGCGCCACGCCGGGCGGGTAGCGCCGCGCCACTCCCACCGGGACCGAGAGCACGGGGACCAGCAAGCGAAAGGCGCGCATGAGCGCCCGCGATCCCGCCGGGGGCGTCCCGTCGCGCATCCAGGCGTGCTCGCCGTCGCCCGTCGGGAACGGCGTCGCGAGGAGGGCGAGGGCCGAGACCCGCTCGACGCGCTCGGACGCCCAGACGGCGGCGACCACCCCACCGATCGAGTGCCCGACGACGACCAGGCGATCGGGTGTGCCCTCGAGAGCGGCGTCGAGGTTCGCGGCGTGGAAGTCGAGGTCGTAGCTCGCCGCCCGCGGCTTGTCCGAGCCACCGAAGCCGGCGAGGTCCGGGGCGACCACCCGGAAGCGTTCCGCGAGCCGGCCGGCCGGGCGCTCCCAATACCGGCCCGAGCCGCCGAGTCCGTGGACGGCGAGGAGCGGCGGCCCGGTCCCCGCCTCCCAGACGCGCATCCGCCCCCAGGGCCGCGAGAGCATCCGCGGTCGCAGCGCCGTCACTCGGCGGGCGCCGGCGTCGTCGCCGACGTCACGAGTAGACGATCGGCTCGAAGACGGAGGCCCACTCCCCGTACTCGGCGGCGTCCGAGAAGACGTAGAAGTCCCGCACGCGGGAGCCGAGCAGGGTGGAACCGTCGCCGCCCTCCACGGCGTCGCCGAGGAGGTCGGGGCCCGGGAAGACGAGCGGGCTCCGCGCCACCGTGGGGTCGTCGAGGCGGCCGGCGATGATGGGCCTGGCCGCCGGGACCGGGCAGATGAACCAGACCCAGTCCGCGATCATCGCGGCGATCCGGGGACGGTAGACGAAGTCCATCAGCTCGAGCGCGTCGAGCGGATGGGCCGCGTTCCGCGGGATCAGCATGTTGTCGGTCCAGAACATCGCGCCCTCGGACGGGACGACGAAGCGGAGGTCCGGGTCACCGAGGTTGTTCATCTGGAAGATATCGCCCGACCAGGCGAGGGTGATCCAGACGTCCCGGCGCGAGAGCGCGTCGACGTAGGTCTGGTCGTAGTAGCGAGGCTCCACGGCGGCCTTCTGGACCCGGAGCATGTCCGCGGCGGTTCGCCAGTTGTCGGGCGTCGAGACCGAGGGATCGACTCCGACGGCAAGGAGCCCCGCGTTCCCGAGCTCGATCAGGTCGCTCATCATGCCGACCTTCTTGCGAAGTTTCGGGTGCCACAGATCCTGGATGCTCGTCGGCTCGCGCTCCAACACCTCGGCCGCCTCCGGGGTGTACGCGATCCCCGTGAGCCCGGACTGCCAGGCGACCGAGTAGGTGTTGTCGGGGTCCCAGAGCGGGTCGCGAACGTGAGGGCCGGCGTAGCGTTCGAAGTTCGGGAGCCGGCTGTGGTCGAGCGGCGTCGCCCACCCGGAGCCGATCAGCTCGGACAGCTCCGGCCCGTTGGTGATCACGATGAGGTCGTAGCCGATCGGCTCGCCGGCCTGCAGCGCCGGCCGGATCTTCTCCAGGAACTTGGCGTTCTCCCGGATCGGCCGGGTGTAGTTGACGACGATCCCGTGCTCGTCCGCGAAGCGATCGAGCGAGGGGTGGCTGCTGTCCCGGCGCCGGTCGATGTAGTAGGGCCAGTTCGCGAAGTCGAGCTCGCCCGTGATCCGCTGCTCGTCCCAGTAGGCGTCCCAGTCGGTCGCCTCCCCCGGGAACGGGCTCGGCCCCGCGGCGGACGGGCTCGAGCCGGGCGGCGCCGACCCCCCCGGCTCGCACCCGACGAGTGCCGACAGGTAGGGGATCGACAGGGCCCCGATCCCGAGTGCGCGCAGAAGGGCGCGCCGGGAAAGGCTCGACGATTCACCTGGCATGTCCATCGGGCCCCCGGGTCCGGATCCGGGCGTCAGTGTGAGGTGGCGGAGGGCGACTCCGCAACCCGCGGGGGGTCGCCGCCCCTACGGCGTTCGGATTAGATTGCGTCCATGGGTCCGGCGGTCGTCGGGTCCGGCCAACGCTACCGGCCCGCGGAGCTGTTGAGCGAGGACCGGCTCGGAACGCTCTGGCGGGGAACGGACGAGTGGTCCGCGGCCCCCGTCGTCGTTCGCCTCCTCGACGACCGGCTGACGTCGAATCCTCGCGCCCTCCAGCGCGCGATCACCCAGATCCGGTCGGCGCAGGTGCGCGTCTCGAACCCTCACGTCGCGCGGGTGCTGGACTTCGACCTTCGGCGCCAGCGTGAGTTTCGCGCCTTCGTCGTGTACGAGGGGTTCGCCGGCGAGCCACTCGCCCGTCGGCTCGAACCACGGACGCCAGTGCCCGCCGACCGGGCGCTCCGACTGATCGCGGGCATCGCGGACGCGCTCGCGGCCGCGCACGCCGCCTGGATCTACCACTCGGCGCTCACGGCGGCCAGCGTCCTCGCGGACGCGGACATCGTGCGGGTGCTCGACCTCGGCCTCGGCGAGCTTGCGGCCAACGGCGACGCAGCCGTCCCCGGAGCGAATCTCCGCGATCGTGGTCCCGCGGACGTCCTGGCCGTGGGCCTGCTGTTCGAGCAGCTGCTCCTCGGCACGCCGGAGCGGCCCGCGGCGCGCGAGAGCGACGCGCCCCGCGCGTGGGAGGGCCGCGTCCCTCCCGCTCTGGGCGTCCCTCTGCGCCGCGCGCTCTCCCCGTACCGCCTGCAGCGACCGGACATGCAGGAGCTCGCGGCGGCGCTCGCCCCCGCGCTCGCCGGCACCTCCGCGCCCGACCCGGAGGTCGCGCCCGCGGACGCGGCACCGGTGGCGTTCTCGCC
>JBOGVL010000098.1:0-9119 GCA_050692535.1 Actinomycetota bacterium
CTTCCTCACCGTCATTGCGGCGACCCTGGTGGTGACGATCGTCTGTGGGCTCGTGTTCCTGGCGCTCGGCACGTTCCGGCTCGGCAACCTGATCCGATTCGTGCCGTATCCCGTCGTTGGCGGCTTCCTCGCCGGCACCGGATGGCTCCTCCTGAAGGGCGGCATCTACGTCGCATCGGGCATCGTGCCGTACCTGCGCACGGCCGACGACCTGCTGCGCGAGCAAGAGCTGGTCCGCTGGGCCCCGGCGTTCCTGTTCGGGGTGATCCTGCTCCTGGCCACCCGGCTCGTGAAGCGTCCGCTCGTGATCCCTGCGGTCCTCGGCCTCGCGCTGTTGCTGTTCGTCATCGGCATGCTCGTGACCGGGTCGTCGATCGACGCCGCACGGGAGGGGAGATGGCTGCTCGGGCCGTTTGAGTCGACCCGCCTTTGGGAGCCATGGACCCTCCGCGCGCTCACCGGGGCCGACTGGTCGGAGGTGATCGGACAGTGGGCGGGGATCGCCACCGCGGTGTTCATCGCCGTGCTCGCGATCCTGTTCAACGTGAGCGGGGCCGAGCTCGTCCTGCGTCGGGACCTCGACACGAACCGGGAACTCCGCGATGCCGGCATCCTGAACGTCGTCTCCGGCGCGGCCGGCGGCATCCCCGGGTACCACGCGCTCAGCCTGACCGCGCTCGCGGAACGCATGAGGGTGGACGCGCGCGTGGCGGGGCTCATCGCCGCGCTCGTCCCGCTCACCGCCGTTGTGCTCGGCGCCGACGTCGTCGAGCTGCTCCCTCGCATGATCGTCGGCGGCGTGCTGGTGTTTCTCGGCCTCGCCTTTCTCGTCGAGTGGGTGTGGGACAAGCGACGGTCCCTGCCGACGGTCGAGTACGTGGTCGTCCTGGTGATCCTTGCCGGGATCATCGCGCGCGGGTTCCTGCCCGGTGTGGTGATCGGCCTGGTCCTCGCGCTCGTCCTGTTCGCAATCAACTACGGTCGAATCGAGCTGGTCCGGGAGGTCGAGTTCGGCGACACGTACCACAGCAACGTCGACCGGACGCCCGCTGAGTGGAAGGCGCTCCGCCGGATGGGCGAGCGCATCCAGATCCTGCGGCTGCACGGGTTCGTCTTCTTCGGGACGGCGAACGGCCTGCTCGAACGGATCCGAAAGCGAATGGACGTGGGGTCGTTGCGTTTCTTGCTGATCGACCTGCGTCGTGTGTCGGGTCTCGACTCATCTGCCGTCATCGCGTTCGTGAAAGTCGCGCACCTCGCAAAGACGAACGGATTCGAGCTCGTGTTCACGGGCACGTCCGAATCGGTGCAGGCACTCCTGCGAGACGGCGGGGTCGCACGCGCCGAGGGGGTGGTCCGGTTCGAGCCGGACCTGGATCGAGGCCTCCAGCGATGCGAGGACGCGCTGCTCGACGGCGTGTCCCCGGTAGAGGGCTCGAGCGACGGGGCCGCGGGCATGCCGCCGGGTCTGGTGCGGCACGTCGAGCGCTTGGAGCTCACCTCGGGCACCGTGTTGATCCGCCAGGACGAGCCATCCCACGACCTGTTCGTGTTGGAGTCGGGGCGCCTCGGGATCGAAACCGTGACGCGCGAGGGGACGCGGATGCGCCTTCGGACGGTGCGTCCGGGTGTTGTGGTGGGCGAGGTGGCGATGTACGCGGGAACGGCTCGCACCGCGGATGTGGTGGCCGAGACGCCGAGCGTGGTCCTGCGACTGAAGAGGGC
Source organism: Actinomycetota bacterium (assembly GCA_050692535.1). Taxonomy (GTDB): domain Bacteria; phylum Actinomycetota; class UBA4738; order UBA4738; family HRBIN12; genus CALGFI01. The sequence goes on from JBOGVL010000098.1 coordinate 1,726, forward strand.
CGAGCTCGAACGGCTGGATGTCGAGGACCCCACGCTTGCCGCGGCGGTTCATCGATGGCTCGCGCACACCGTGGCGGTGAGGCTGGACTCCACCCTGAAAGCGTTCGACGCCCTCGTCTAGCTGAGCGCGCGAGCCGTCCGGCACGGCCACAGCGCCCCTTGACAGGCTAACGGTGTTCGCCTATCCTGCTAACAGTGTTAGCCACGCGGGACTGGAGAGGGCGGGATGGTGTTCACCGAGGAACTGCGGGCCGAGCGGGAGATCGGCGCGAAGCCCGAGCGCGTGTGGGAGGTCTTGACCGGGTTCGAGGCGTTCGAATCGTGGAACCCGTTCATCGTCTCCATCGAGGGCGAGCCGGTCGTCGGCTCCAAGCTCAAGGTGCGTCTCCAGCCGCCGGGCGGCCGTGGCATCAGCCTTCGCCCGACCGTGACGACCAGCGAGCGCGGCAAGGCGTTCGGATGGCTCGGGCGGCTGGGAGTGCCGGGCGTGTTCGACGGGGCGCACCGGTTCGAGCTGGAGGCGATGCCGGACGGCGGCACCCGGTTCGTGCAGTCGGAGCACTTCAGCGGCGCGCTCGTGCCGCTGCTGCGCCGCTCGCTCCGCACGCACACGCTGGCCGGGTTCGAGGCGATGAATCGGGCGCTCGAGGAGCGCCTCGAGGCGGCCGCGTGAGCGACGTCGCTCCACAGCTCCCGCCGCGGGCGCGAGAGATCGTCGCCGAGGCGCGGGAGCTCCTGGAGGCCGAGGGCGCCGAGGCGCTCACGATGCGGCGGCTGGCCGAGCGCCTCAGCATCCGTGCGCCGTCCCTCTACAAGCACCTGCCGAGCAAGGAGGCGCTCGAGACGGCGGTCATCGCGACGGGCTTCGAGGAGGCCGCCGACCGGTTCGAGGTGGCGGTCGCCCGGAACCGGCGGCGTCCGCTGGCGGCCCTGGCCGCGGAGTACCGAGCCTTCGCCCTGGAGCATCCGCACCTATACCGGCTGATGACCGGCGGGCCGCTTCGCCGCGACCTGCTGCCCCGGGGCCTCGAGGCCCGTTCCGCGGCGCCGCTCCTGGCCGCCGCGGGGTCGGAGGATCGCGCGCGCGCCGCGTTCGCGTTCGCGCACGGCATGACGATCCTGGAGCTCGATGGGCGCTTCCCTCCCGACGCCGACCTCGACTCGGCGTGGCGGGTGGGGATTCGGGCGCTCGAGCGCGAGGCGGCGCGATGAACGGCCTGCGCGGCGCGGTGCTGAGGGTCCGCTTCCTCTGCGAGATCGGCATGCTCGCGGCGCTCGCGTACTGGGGGTTCGAGGTTGGAGACGGAGCGCTCGGCCTGGTACTCGGCCTCGGCGCACCCCTCGTCGCGATCGCGATCTGGGGCGCGTTCGTCGCGCCGAAGGCCCGCTTTCCGGTGGCGCTCTCGACTCGGTTGGTCCTCGAGGTGCTGCTGTTCGGCGCGACGGCCGCCTCGCTGGCGGCGTTGGGGCTGTGGGCGACGGCGTGATCTTCCTCCTCCTCGCGCTCGTCTCCTCGCTCCTCAACGCGTGGCAGGAACGGCTCGATGACGCCGCGGACACCTCGGGCACCTAGGACGGGGAGCGCCAGACGGTATGTCGTGGATGGGGGTCGCCGTGGGCGGTCGTCCTGGTCAGCATGCAGCGGTCGATGTGGAACTCGAAGAGCTCCTGCTCGTGGAAGTCGGGCGGAGGCTCCGGGATCGTCCGCTCGGCGAGGAACTGCGCTCCGAGCTCGTCCCGAGCCACGTCGTCGGCGACCGGCCGCGCGCGGCCCGTGAGGTAGAACGCGTCCTCGTTGTTCTCGGCCGGAAACGAGTGCATCGCGTACCGTGCGTCGCGGACGAGGTCGACACGCTTGGGTGAGGGGATGAGAAAGGCGAAGAGCCCCCGATCCGAGACGAGCGGGCACATCGGATGGGTCCTCGGACCGCCGTCGGCACGAACGGTGGCGAGGAACGCAAGACCGACACCGTACTGATACAAGAGCGCGCGGCCGTCCTCGGCGAGCTCGGGTGCGGCCGCGACGAACTCCGCCCAGGTCATCACCCGCCGAGTCTAGGAAAGGACTGGGCTCACGGCGCGGGCAGCTCGAGCGTTGGAGGTGGAGACCGTCATCCCGGAGGCGCGAACGTCGAAACGGTCGCTCACGTTGTCGTACCGCCCGCCGTTCTCCAGCGGCCCCCTGCTGGCGTTCCTCCACGACCGTGCGATCCCCGGCGTGGAGGAGGTCCGGGGCGCCACGTACCGGCGCTCCCTGTCGACGTCGGAGGGCCCGGCGGTCATCGCGCTCACGCCGATGCCCGACGACCAGGTGCGGCTCGAGACGACGCTCGAAGACGCCCGAGCTCTACCGGCCACGGTGCGCGCGGCGAGATCGCTGTTCGACCTCGATGCCGACCCGCGGCCGGTCGCTCGCACGCTCGGCCGCGACGCGCTCCTCCGGCCGCTCGTCCGCGCGAACGCCGGGATCCGGGTGCCGGGTGCTGCCGACGGCTTCGAGCTGGCGGTGCGGGCGATCCTCGGACAGCAGGTGTCGGTGGCCGCGGCGCGGACGATGCTCGGCCGGGTCGGGGCCGCCTTCGGGGAACCGATCTCGCACGCCGAGGGGGGCGTTGTCCGGCGGTTCCCGGGCGCCGAGCGGCTCGCCGACGCGCGTCTCGAGGAGCTCGGGATCACGGGCCGACGCGCGAGCGCGATCCGCGGCGTCGCGACGCTGGTCGCCGGCGGAGCGCTCGACCTGACGGCTGGTGGCGATCACGACGACGCGATCGGCCGGCTCCTGCAGATCGACGGGATCGGACCCTGGACGGCCGCCTACGTTCGGATGCGGGCGCTCCGCGATCCGGACGCGTTCGTCTCGGGCGACCTGGGCGTCCGGAGAGCGTTCGAGCGATTGGGGCTCGATGCGTCGCCCGCTTCGGTAGCGGGGCGCGCGGAGTCGTGGCGGCCGTGGCGCGCGTACGCGACCATGCTTCTCTGGCAGCACGAGGCGGGAGGAGGCCCGGCAGGCGCCGGGCCTCCTCGTGAGCGGTCCTCGCCTACATCGCCTCGAACGTCTCGTACACGGTGACGCTGCCCCCGCCGTGGAGGACGGGCGAGCCCTTCGCGATGTCGGTCGCGGCGGCCAGCGAGTCGGCCGTCACGATCGTGTAGCCGGTGGCCAGCGGTCCGGGCGCCCCGTCCTTCTGCGACCCGTCGCTCGCGATGGTCTTCGCCGCCGGGGTGAACGGGTTGCCGCCGTCCTTGAGCGCCCCGCCGATCTGCGTGTACCAGTCGGTCCACGCCTGCATGACCTTGGCGATCTCCGCCTCGCCCTCGGGCATGCTCCCACCCGTGTAGAGCAGCACGAAATCGGCCATCTCGTTCCTCCTTCCCGACCCGGAGGTCGTATCCGTCCGACGCCCCTACGACGAACGGAACGGCCGGCTTTCGACAGGTCGGTCGGCCCCCTTCTGGAGGGTTCCCGGCGCTACCCGACCCGGACCGCCTCGCGGACCGGCTCCGGCTCCTCGGCGACCTCCAGGCTCATCCTCGGCAGGATCCGGTCGAGCCAACGGGGCAACCACCAGTTGGCGTCGCCGAGCAGCATCATGGTCGCCGGCACGAGCACGACGCGAACGATCGTCGCGTCGATGAGCACCGCGGTCGCGAGCCCGATCCCGAACATCTTCGCGGTCGGGTCCGGCAACAGCACGAAGCTGAGGAACACGGCGATCATGATCAGGGCCGCGCTGGTGATCACGCGCGCCGTGGTCGAGATCCCGGTGACCACGCTCTCGACGTTGTTCCGGTTCTTGAGGTACGCCTCGCGCACGCGCGAGAGCAGGAACACCTCGTAGTCCATCGAGAGGCCGAACAGGACCGCGAACATCATCATCGGGACGAAGCTGACGATCGGCACGGAGTCCTCGATGCCGAGGAGGCTGCGCCCCCAGCCCCACTGGAAGATCGCCACGATCACGCCGTAGGAGGCCCCGATCGACAGCAGGTTCATCACGGCGGCCTTCAACGGCACGACGATCGAGCGGAACACGACCACCAGCAGGAGGAACGACAGGAGCAGCACGGCGCCGATGAACCACGGCAGGGCGTTCGTCACGCGCTCGGAGAGGTCGATGAACGTCGCCGTGAGGCCGCCGACGTACACGGTCGCGCCGTCGGGCGTGGCGGACGGAATCGCCTCGTCGCGAAGCCGGTGGACGAGGTCGCTCGTCTCCGGGTCCTGGGGCGAGGTCGTCGGGATCACCTGGATGATGGCGGCGTCCCCGGTCTCGTTCGGCGTCGCCGGCGAGACGGCCGCGACGCCGTCGGTCGACCCGATCGCGGCGACGAGCCCGTCGAGCTGGTCGAGTGCCGCCGGGTCCTCGATCTCGACCGAGAGCAGCAGCGGGCCGTTGAATCCGGGCCCGAAGCCCTCGGCCAGCAGGTCGTATGCCTGGCGTCGCGACTCGGACGTGGGGACCGTCCCATCGTCGGGCATGCCGAGCTCCATCGAGAAGAACGGGATCGCGAGCGCGACCAGCACCACCAGGGCCGCGATGAAGTATCGCCACGGGCGCCGCTCGACCTCGCGGCCCCAACGTCCCCAGATGTTCTCCCGGCGCTCGGACTCGGCGGCGGCTCGACGGATCCGGTGCACGCTCAACCGGTCGATCGCCCGCCCGGCGAACCCGAGCAGCGCGGGCAGGAGGGTCAGCGCCGCGACCACCGCCACGGCGACGACGATCGCCGAGGCCGTCGCCATCATCCCGACGAACGCGATCCCCGATATCCATAGGCCGAGGATCGCGAGCACCACGGTGACGCCGGCGACCAGCACGGCCTGTCCGGCCGTCGCCGTGGCCACGCCGATCGCGTGGAGCGGCTCCATCCCGGTCTGCAGGTTCTGGCGGTAGCGCGTGACCAGGAACAGCGCGTAGTCGATCCCGACGCCGAGCCCGATCATCGTCGCGAGCGTCGTCGAGAACTCGGGCACGTTGAAGAACGCCGCGACGATCAGCACCAGGCCGAGCCCGGATGCCAGACCCACGATCGCCGTCCCGATCGGGAGCGCCATCGCCACCAGCGATCCGAACGCGAGCAACAGGATCACCATGGCGGCGAGCAGGCCGATGAGCTCGGAGCTGCCCGGCTCCACCGAGGCGGCCCAGGATGCGTACTCGCCCCCGATCTCGATCCGAAGCCCCGGCGTTCGTGCGTCCACGACGGCCGCTTCCAGCGGCCCATACGGCTCGACGCCGAGCTCGTCGGCCGGAAGGTCGAAGTTCACCTGCGCGAAGCCGATCGAGCCGTCCTCGGAGATCGTTCCCGGGGTTTCGAGGGGGTTCGAGACCGCGATGACGTGGGGTTGCTCGGCGATCGCCGCGAGCGTCTGGGTCACGACCGCCGCGTTCGCGTCGTCGGCGAGCGTTCGCTCCTCGGCGTGGAAGACGATGCTGGCCGAGGTCCCGGAGGCGGAGGGGAACCGCTCGGCGAGGACGTCGTAGGCGCGCTGCGAGTCGGCGTCGGGGATGTTGAAGTCGTCGGTGAGCTCGCCGCCGAGGGCTCCGCCGCCGACGAAGATCGCGACGACCACGCCGATCCAGATCGCGAGGGTCAGCCGGCGCCGTCGGGCGGCGCCGCGGCCGAGCCGGTACAGGAAGGAGCTCAATGGGACCACCCTTTCGTCGATCGGCTCGCCGCGCATCGGCTGGCGCTCGGCGACATGTGAGGTGCTACCATATGGAAGTGACTACCATGTGTCAACCACTCTTGATTTGGACGACCCGGCGGGTAGGCTGATGTCCGTGGGGGCGGGGGGCCTGCGCGAACGCAAGAAGCAGCAGACCCGCGACCGCTGCGTCGCCGCCGCCTTGCGGCTGTTCCGAGAGCGGGGCTACGACGGCGCGACGGTCGAGCTTATCGCCGCCGAGGCCGACTGCTCGGTCACGACCTTCTTCCGCTACTTCGAGAGCAAGGAGGACGCCTTCCTCGCATCGTTCCTCGCGCTGCAGGAACGGTTCGAGCGGGCGCTCCGGGAACGGCCGGCCGGGGTTCCCGTGCTGACGGCGCTCCGGGCGATCGTCGGCGAGGTCGTCCGGGAGTTCGCCGAGCACGGCGAGGGGAGGGATCACGTGAAGGCGTTCGAGTCCGTTCCCGAGCTGCTCGACCGGATGCGGGAGTATCAGGACCGGCCACGGCAGATCATCACGGCGGCGTTCGCCGAGGAGCTCGGCGTCGACGCGACCGACCTGCGGCCGCAGATGCTCGCCGGCGCGGTGGTGGGGGCGTTCGAGTCGGCCAGGAACGCGTGGATCGCGGGGCCGCGCGATGTCCCGCTGCCCGACCACATGATGCGGGCGTTCGATCTCGTCGAGCAGATGGCGGAGCCGATCATCCACGGTCCGGTCGTCGCGCGACGTCGCGACCCGTAGGCGGGTTTCGCGCCTTACCCGACGCGATCGAACCCGTGGGCAACGGCCTCGAGCGCACCGTCCACGAGCGTGTGCAGGTCGTCCCCGCCGCGGCTCGAGCACCATCCACCGACCGCGGTGGAGAAGGCGGCGAGCGCCACTGCCGCGATCAGGCGGGGCCGTGGATCGCGGTCGGCGTCGACGCCGAGCCGCGTCGCCAGCTCCTCGGTCACCCCGTTCTCCCAACGGGCGTGCTTGTCGAGCAGCCGGGCTCGGATGGCCGGTGTGTCGAACGAGAGGCGCTTGGCCGCCATCACCCGCTCCGATTGAGCCGTGTAGACGTCCACCAGGGACCCGAGCGCCTCCCGGACGGCGGCGAACGGCGCCTCCTGCTCGGGGCGCGCCGCGAGCGCCGATCGGAGCTCGCGGCCCATGTCGTCGAAGAAGCCGATCACGACGTCTTCCTTCGAGTCGAAGTAGCGGAAGAACGTGCGAGGGGACACCTCGACCTGCTCGACGATGTCTTCGATCGTCGTCGCGTCGAACCCGCGCTCCGTGAAGAGGCGAAACGCGGCATCCGTGAGCTCCGCCCGGGTCCGGAGCTTCTTCCGCTCCCTGAGGCCGACCGTCGTTTCCATCACAGGCACAGGATAGCACTTGGCGGCCGGGGCATAATGGCAGGGGTTGTCAAAAGGCAGGAGATGCTCGTATGGTGGTCGCGACCGAGCCCCGGACGACTGTCGCAGCCGTCCACGGAAGAAGGAGCTGCGGATGCAAGAGCCGACCAAGGCGTACGTGCTGGTCCAGACGGATCCTCGAACCGACCGCATCGCCGAGCGGGTTCGGGCCGTCCCGGGGGTCCTGTTCGCGCAGGACGTCCGCGGCCCCTACGACGCGCTCGCGCTGGCCGGCCCCGACCGCGCCGGGAGTGCGCTGGAGGCGATCCTCGACGAGATCCGGGAGCTCCCGGGCGTCATCCGTGCGCTCGCCGCACCCCTGTCG